>JBFIFF010000062.1:0-8448 GCA_041602955.1 Gammaproteobacteria bacterium
TGAGTCCGCGCGGCAGGGGGTGAGATGGTGGTGCCGGCACGACCGTACGGAACCGCGAGGTGGTGCGCCGCGGCGTGACTGACGGTCCTGGCCGCGGGCTGCGCGGGCGAACCGCCGCGTGGAACCGCCGAGACGCAGAATCGGAACCTGGTCGCGTGCGCGGAGCCGCGTCCGCAGATGTGCACCATGGCGTCCAACCCGGTCTGCGCGCGGCTGGCGGTCGGCGACGGTGTGTCGTGGCGGACCTACCCCAACGCCTGCTCGGCGTGCGGGGAGCCGCGGGTCGCGGTCTACCGGCCGGGTGGGGCGTGCCGGTGAAGCCGCATGGACTGCAGGTCGCCAGGTCGATGCGAGCGCGGCCCGGGCCGTGTGCCGCCTATCCCGGGAAGGCCGTCCCGGCCCACGCCACGGCCAGCGAGACCAGGGCGACGAAGGTGAGCGGTCCGCGCAGGCCCGGGTACCAGTCCGGGGCGAGACCGTGGGCCACCGCCCTGACGTCGCCGAACAGCATCAGCAGGAAACCCATGCCGAGCAGCGGGTAGCCGGCGATCGGTGGCAGGCCGAGGGCGATCCAGGCGATCAGCGACGGCACCACGCTGAGCAGCAGCTGGTTGCGCGTCCCCGCGCTCATCCGGCCGGAGTGCATCGCCAGCCCCCAGTGGATCGCCCCCATGAAGCTCAGGATCACCGCGCCGTACGCGAGCAGCGGCCAGTGCGGGACCTGCAGCGGCAGGGCGCCGGGCATCCAGGCGATCCCGGCGCCGAGCACGAAGGGCACCAGGCCGGCGTAGCCGAGTTGGGCGGCCAGCCGCGGCATCGGTTCGGTGTGGGGCATCGTCGGCTCCTGCGGCGGGGGCAGGGGCGATGATGGCAGCCCGTCGGCGCCACGGTGGTGATCTGGATCAGTCGCCGCGGTCGGATTGCCTCGCCCCGGGCGAGCCTGTAGGCTTGGCGCTCCCCACGCCGAGCGGATGGATGCCCCGATGAGCGACGCGCCCCCCGTGCTCCGCGTCGGGCTGCCCAAGGGCAGCCTGCAGGAGACGACCAAGAAGCTGTTCACCCTGGCCGGTTTCGACCTGCGCATCTCGGGGCGCTCGTACTTCCCCTGCATCGACGACCCCGAGATCGAGTGCATCCTGATCCGCCCGCAGGAGATGGCGCGCTACATCGAGCAGGGGGTGATGGACTGCGGCATCACCGGGCTCGACTGGCTGCTCGAGACCGGGGCCGACGTCGAGGAACTCGCCGACCTGCACGCGCCGTGGCCCAACTACGGCACCGTGCGCTGGGTGCTGGCGGCCAAGGAGGACGGCCCGTTCGCGTCGGTTGCCGACCTGCAGGACAAGCGCATCGCCACCGAGGCGGTCGGCATGACCCGCCGCTACCTCGACCGCCACGGGGTCAAGGCGAGCGTCGAGTTCTCCTGGGGTGCCACCGAGGTCAAGCCGCCGGTGCTCGCCGACGCCATCGTCGACGTCAGCGAGACCGGCTCGAGCCTGCGCGCCAACAGCCTCAAGGTGCTCGACGTGGTGCTCGAGTCGACGCCGCGCTTCATCGCCAATCGCGCCGCGTGCGCCGACGCGTGGAAGCGGCAGAAGATGGACCGCCTGCTGCTGCTGCTCAATGGCGCCATCGCCGCGGCGAGCCGCGTCTACCTGGGCATGAACGTGCCGCGCGCGGCGCTCGACCGGGTGCTGGGCATCCTGCCGGCGCTGGCCACGCCGACCATCTCGACGCTGGCCGACGAGGCGTGGGTCGACGTCTCGACCGTGGTCGACGAGAAGAAGGTGCGCGAGCTGATCCCAGCGCTCTACGAGGCCGGGGCGCGAGGCATCATCGAGACGCCGCTGAACAAGATCATCGAGTAACGCTCGACGAGGCGGCCGCGCCTGGCAGCAGACGGGCCTAGCAGGTCGGCGCCATCCCCCACGCCGCCAGCGTCGCCGCGTAGATGCCGGGATCGCCCGGCACCGCGCCACGGCAACCGACGGTGCGTCGCGCGAAGGCGTCGGCCCGCTCCAGCGTCATCGCCAGCGGCCAGCCGAGCAGCAGCCCGCAGAGCATCACGGCCGCGAAGGCGTCCCCGGCGCCGACGCTGTCGAGGACGACCCTGGGCCCGTCGCCGCGCACCCGCGCGACCCGGCCGTCGGCGGTGTAGCCGGCGGCGCCGGCGGCGCCGTGCGTCACCACCACCAGCTCGCTGCCCCCGAGGGCGAGCAGTTCGCGGGCCGCCGTCGTCTCGTCGCGGGCGTCGGCGAGCAGCGCGAGCTCGGCACGGTTGAGCTTGACCCAGCGCGCGCCGGCGATCAGCTCGCGGACGAGGTCGCGCGACCACCACGGCGCGCGCAGGTTGACGTCGACCAACACCGGGGCGTGCAGCGCGGCCCGTAGATGGGTCAGTCGCGACCGTGCCGCCGGCGTGCGCAACGCCAGGCTGCCGTGGTAGAGCAGGGCGGCGTCGGGCGGCAGCGCGGGGCGGTCGGTGGCGACGAGGTCCCACGCCGCCCCGGGGCGGATCGCGAACGTCGGCTCGCCGGCCTCGAGGGCGACGTCGACGATGCCGGTCGGGCGCTCGACGCGCAGCACCCCGTCCGTGGTCGCGCCGGCCCCGGTCAGCAGGCTGAGCAGGCGCTCGCCGGCGTCATCCCGGCCCACGGCCGTGATCAGCCAGGGGGCCAGGCCGAACGCCCGCAGGTGGAGCGTGACGTTGAGCGGCGCCCCGCCCGGGACCGCGGTGCCGTCGGGGAAGCGGTCGAGCAGCGCCTCGCCGAACAGCACCGGTCGGGGCGGTGCGGCGGGCGTCACGGAAGGGGTCAGCCGGTGCCGGCGGCGTCGAACTCGATGCGCTCGGCGCCGTGGAAGACCAGGAAGTGCCGCCCTTTGGCGCGTGCGACCAGCAGCATGTCGACCCGCTGACCGAGGTCGAGGCCCATGTGGGTCATGCCGGAGCGTGAGAGCAGGATCGGCACGCCCATCTGCGTCGCCTTGATCACCATCTCCGAGGTGACGCGGCCGGTGGTGTAGAGGATGCAGTCGCCGCCGTCGACGCCGTCGAGCCACATCCGCCCGGCGATGGCGTCGAGGGCGTTGTGGCGGCCGACGTCCTCGACGAAGTAGAGCACCTCGGTGCCACGGCACAGCGCGCAGGCGTGCACCGCGCCGGCGGCCTTGTAGATGGTGTTCTCCCGGCCGAGGGTGGCCAGCAGGTCGTAGAGCAGCGACTGCCGGACCTGGGTGCGCGGCAGGCGGATCGCCTCGATCTTCTCCATCAGGTTGCCGAACTGTGTGCCCTGGCCGCAGCCGCTGGTCACGGTCCGTTTCGCCAGCTTGGCGTCCCAGTCGTCACGCCCGCCGACGGTGGTGACCGCCGCGGCGTCGACCTCCCAGTCGACCTGCACGCTGACCAGTTCCCCGAGGTCCCCGACCAGCCCCTGGTTGCGCAGGAAGCCGAGGACCAGCGCCTCGGGGTGGGTGCCGAGGGTCATCAGCGTCACCACCTCGCGCTTGTCGACGTAGAGGGTCAGCGGGTGCTCGCCGGCGATGTGCACCTCGCGCGTGGCGCCGGTCTCGTCTTGGACCGTGGCCGGGTGCACCGGGCGCAGGCCGGCGTCGCTGAGCAGGGGACGGTGGGCGGTCTGTTTCATCGGCAGGGGAACGGCGCGGCGCGGCCGCGATCGAAATCAGCGTAGCATGCACGGCGGTTCCCAACGCCCGCGCCGCCTGCTAGGTTTCCAGGGCACTGCCAGGTAGAGGTCCCCGTCCGATGTCGGATCCAACCCCCCAGACCGCCGGTCCGCTGCCCGAGCAGCTGGCGCTCGACATCACCCTGTCCCGCGAGACGGTGCGCAGCGGGCGCTGGGACGCGGTGCGCTGGCGCCTCGAGGCGGTCGCGCTGGGCGACGCCGGGCAGCGTCCACCGACCGTTGCCGGTGACCGGGTCGTCCACCACGGCATCCGCCTGCGCCTCTACCGCGACCAGATCGACGACTACCACTACAACCTGACGGGCTCGTCCCCGCGCCTGTTCGTGATCTGCGCCACCGACCCGGTCGACGACCAGCTGGTCCCGAGCCTGGCGAGCCTGAGCCAGGGCGACGCGGTCGACGCGCTCGAGACCGAGGGCGAGGTGCTCACCTGCGCCCTCGAGGGCCCGGTGCGCCAGTGGGTCGAGGCGTGGCTGGCGCTCGCCCCGGTCCCGGCGCCGGAGCAGAAGAAGAAACGCCGCCACCGGAGCACCCCGCGTGGCTGACGAGACGCGTCGTCCCGGGGAGTCGTTCCTGGCGCACCGCGCCCGGCTCAAGGCCGAGCGCCAGCGCTCAGCGTCGGCCCCTCCCGCGGCGCCGGCCGCCGCTGACGAGGCGACCGAGACGAGCGAGGCGGCGGCCCCGCCGGCGCGGCAACTCACCGATGCCGACATGCCTCCCGTCGAGTCGCTGACCGCCGAGTCCGACTTCAGCCAGTTCCTCGCCGAGGGGGTCAGCGACGCCCTGCGCCAGGCCGCGCTGCGCAAACTCTTCCATCTGCCGCAGTTCAACGTCCTCGACGGCCTCAACGACTACGACGACGACTACACCAAGTTCGAGAAGCTCGGCGAGGTGCTCACCTACCACCAGCGCCGCATGCAGGCGCGCGAGGCGGCCGAACGGGAGGCCGAGGCCGGGCCGCAGGACACGTCGCCCCGGCAGCGGGCGGATACGGCGCCGACATCGCCGTCGACACCCGGTGAGGCCGAGACGGACGAGACGGTCGCTCACCCGGCGTCGGAGGCGGTCGACGGGGCCGTCGAGGACGACGGCGACCTGCAGGCCTGAGTCCGCGGCGCGCGCACCGTCCTGGTGCGCGCGCGGAAAAAATGCTGCACTGCGGGAAACTTACACGAATTGCGGTGTTGAGAGGCCCCTGACCTTGAACTACCTTTGAGGGGCGATCGCACCGCTTGCCCTGCCCGCCGATCAGATTGGGTGAAAGCGCCCAGGGCTCAACACAAGGACACACGTGCTGCGCGAGGAGTCGCATCAGTACAGCGCTGGCGTCACCGTATCCCGGTCGGCCCGGGAGGCGGCGCTGCAACTGCTTGACCTGACGCCGCGCCCGGTCGCGGGCGTGGTCGGGTACGCCTCGCGCGGGCACCTCCTGGTCGCCGGCCCGCTGGCGCGGGTGCGCGCGGTGGCCGAGGCCCTCGCCGGGTTGCCCCACTGCACGGCACTGATCACCGACGACGGGAACGAGGCCGGCTGGCGCCCGCCGCAGGCCGAGGCGCGCCTCTACCGCGGCACCCTGGAGCGGGTCGCTGGGCACCTCGGCCGCTACGAGGCGACGGTGCGTGCCGGCGAGTTGGTCGGCAACCCGCGCAGCATCGACAAGCAGCGCCATTTCGACCTGGTCTTCGACCTCACCGGGAAGCCCGTGATCGCGGCCGAGCGCCGACCGCCGGGTTATTTCGCGCCGGCCGACGACGCGATGCTCGCGGCCGCCGTGGAGGAGGCGCGCGGTCTGGTCGGCGAATTCGAGAAGCCGGTCTACATCCGCTACGCCGCCGACCTCTGCGCGCGCGGCGCCAGCGGCCAGGTCGGCTGCACGCGCTGCGCCGAGGTGTGTCCCGCCTGGGCGATCACCCCGGGCGCGGAGAGCGTCGCCATCGACACCCACCTGTGCCAGGGGGTCGGCCCGTGCGCCACCGTCTGCCCCTCGGGCGCGATCGGCTACGCCTACCCGGAGCGGGCGGAATTGCTCGCAACGCTGTCGCGGGCCCTCGCCGCCTACCGCGATGCCGGTGGCGGTGCCCCGACCCTGCTGTTCCACGCCCGCGAGGCGGACCGGCCCGAGGGGTGGCCCGGAACGCTCCCGGCGCACGTCCTGCCGGTGGCGGTCGAGGAGATCGGCGCCATCGGCCCCGAGATCTGGTTCGCCGCGCTCGCCTTCGGCGCGGGCGAGGTGCTGCTGCTCGACGACCCACGGCTCGGCGCTGCGCTGCGCGGCCTGCTGGACCAGGAGCTGGCCTGGGCCGGCGCGATCCTTGACGGCTTCGGGGCCACCTCACGGGTGGCCCGCGTGACATCGCTCCCGGACGACGACTCGGCCTGCGTCGGCGCCGCGCAGGTCGCGCCCGGCCGCTTCGCCACCGACCAGGACAAGCGCACCACCCTCGGTTTGGCCCTCGACCACCTGTGGGCCGAGCACGGCCACACCAATGTGCCGTTGCCGCTGCCACAGGGGGCGCCGATCGGCGGCCTGGCGTTCGACCACGCCAAGTGCACCCTGTGCATGTCGTGCGTCTCGATCTGCCCGCTCAACGCGCTGCACGACGGCGGCGACCTGCCCAAGCTGGCCTTCGTCGAGCACAACTGCGTGCAGTGCGGTCTGTGCGTGAGCGCCTGTCCCGAGAAGGCCCTCGCGCTCGAGCCGCGCTACCTGCCCGACCCCGAGGCGCGCCGCCAGCAGAGGGTGCTCAAGAGCGAGGAGCCGTTCTGCTGCGTCGGCTGCGGCAAGCCCTTCGCGACACCCAGCGTCATCGAACTGATGACCGCCAAGCTGAAGGACCACCCGATGTTCCAGGGCGACGGCCTCAGGCGGCTGCAGATGTGTGAGGACTGCCGCGTCCGTTCGATGTTCGAGGACGGCGACGCCACGGCCGGTCCCGGCATGCGGATCAACTGACATGGAATTGCGCGGCACCAGCCAGGCCAGCGCCGACGCCCGCGCCGAACAGGGCCGCTACGACGCCCTGCGCGCGGCCAACTACGCGCTGCTCGGTGCGCTGCTCGCGCGCCCGCCGGGCGCCGACCTGCTCGCCGAACTCGCCGCGAACGAGCCGGACGGGAACGGCGACGGGGCGCTCGAGGCCGCCTGGCGCGAACTCGCCAAGGCTGCGGCGCAGGCCGATCCGCAGGCCGTCGCCGAGGAGTATCAGGAACTCTTCATCGGCATCGGCCGCGGTGAGCTGGTGCCGTTCGGTTCCTGGTACCTGACCGGATTCCTGATGGAGACCCCGCTGACGCTCCTGCGCGACGACCTGGCGCGCCTGGGCATCGTCCGCCAGGAGGGGATCAGGGAACCCGAGGATCACATCGGGGCGTTGTGCGAGGTGATGTCACTGCTCGTGGCCGATCCCGCGCTCGGCGCCGACTACGCCATCCAGCGCGCGTTCTACAACGCCCACCTCGGACCGTTCGTGGCGCGCTTCTGGCGTGACCTGGAAACCGCGGGCCACGCCCGTTTCTACCGTACCGTCAGCCGGTTGGGGACGGCGTTCACCGAGCTGGAGACGAAGTACTTCAGTCTGCCGGAGTAGGGTTCCCCGCCACCCGGCACTTCACCACGTGAGGAGGAGCAGCGATGCGCAACAGTGAACAGAGTCAGCGGCAGGGACGTCGTGATTTCCTCCGCAAGGTCGCGGTTGCCGGCGGTTCGGCGGCCGTGGTCACGGCGGCGAACAAGGCGGGCGCAGCCCCGACGGAACCCGAGGCGAAAAAACCCAAGAACAAGGCCACCGGCTACGCCGAGACCGAGCACGTCCGCAACTACTACCGCACCTGCCGCAGCTGAGGCCGGGCGACCACCCGAACGAGGACGGAGTCATGAAACTGACACGCACCCACGATACCCCCCAGGCGGCGACCGGTGACGCCCACGGCGCGTCGGGCATCGACCGCCGCACCTTCCTGCGCTACAGCGGCCTCGCGGCCGGTGGCACGGCGCTGGCGACGGCGCTCTCGCCGACCATGGTCAAGCGGGCCGAGGCGGCCGCCCCGTCGACGGGCGGCAAGACCGAAGTCAAGCGCACCATCTGCACCCACTGTTCGGTCGGCTGCGGCATCTACGCCGAGGTCCAGAACGGTGTCTGGACCGGCCAGGAGCCGGCCTTCGACCACCCGTTCAACCTGGGCGCGCACTGCGCCAAGGGCGCCTCGGTCCGTGAGCACGGTCACGGCGAGCGCCGCCTCAAGTACCCGATGAAGCTGGTCGGCGGCAAGTGGACCCGCGTCTCCTGGGACGAGGCGATCAACGAGATCGGCGACAAGATGCTCGCCATCCGCGAGCAGTCCGGTCCCGACTCGGTCTACTGGCTCGGCTCGGCCAAGTTCAACAACGAGCAGGCCTACCTGTTCCGCAAGTATGCGGCCCTGTGGGGCACCAACAACGTCGACCATCAGGCGCGCATCTGCCACTCCACCACCGTGGCCGGTGTCGCGAACACCTGGGGCTACGGCGCGATGACCAACTCCTACAACGACATGCACTTCTCGAAGGCGATGATCCTGATCGGGTCCAATCCCTCCGAGGCGCACCCGGTGGCGATGCAGCACATCCTGCAGGCCAAGGAGCGCAACAACGCGGCGCTGATCGTCGTCGACCCGCGCTTCACGCGCACCGCGGCGAAGGCGACCGAATACGTGCGCATCCGCCCGGGCACCGACGTGGCCTTCATCAACGGCCTGCTGTGGCACA
>JBFIFF010000063.1:0-8436 GCA_041602955.1 Gammaproteobacteria bacterium
GAGCTCAAGCATGCCGCATTCCAGGTGTTCGAGGCCAAGAAGTCGTTCAGCGGTTTCCTCAACCGCAACCGCCACCGCGACGGCCACATGGTCACGCTGGAGACCTCCGGTCTGCCGCTGCTCGACAACCAGGGCCGCCTGGTCGGCTACCGCGGCGCCGACCGCGACATCTCCGAGCAGATCGAAGCGCAGCAGAAGCTGCTCGCCGCCAAGGCCGAGGCCGAGGCGGCCAACCGCTCCAAGAGCACGTTCCTGGCCAACATGAGCCACGAGCTGCGCACCCCGCTCAACGGCACGCTGGGCATGCTCGAACTGCTCGGCCAGAGCGAGCTCGACGTCACCCAGCGCGAGCAGGTCGACATGGCGCGCGACACGTCGCGGAAACTGCTCAGGCTCATCGACCACCTGCTCGAGTACTCGCGCCTCGAGTCCAGCCAGCTGCCGATCCGCACCCAGACCTTCGACCCCCACGAAGTGATCCAGACGGTCGGCTCGAGCATGCAGCCGGCGGCGCACAGCAAGGGTCTGCACTTCGAGATCAACTGCCATCCGATGATGCCCCACCGCCTGATCGGCGACCCCGGTCACATCGGCGCGGTGCTCGAGCACCTGGTCAACAACGCGATCAAGTTCACCCACCAGGGCCACGTGCGCATCGAGGCCGACTACCAGGCCGGCAAGGGCAGCGACGGCACCCTGCACCTGACCGTCCTCGACACCGGCATCGGCCTGCCGCAGGGCTCGGCCGAGCGGTTGTTCACGGAGTTCACCCAGGCCGAGAGCCACAGCGCGCGGCGCTTCGGTGGCACCGGACTGGGCCTCGCGCTCTGCCGGCGCCTGGTCGAGGCGATGCATGGCCGCATCGGTGCCGAGCGCCGCACCAGCGGCGGCGCGCTGTTCTGGGTCTCGCTGCCCCTGCCCCACTCCGGCGCGGATCCGGCCTAGTCGGTCAGGCGCGCAGCCAGCGCCAGCCCACCACCGCCCCCGCCAGTGCCAGCCCCGAGGCGAGGGTGAAGGTCGCCGTCGGCCCCAGCGTCACCCACGCGTAGCCGCCGAGCAGGCTGCCCAGCGCCCCACCGGCGCCGAAACTCAGGCTGCTGTAGAGCGCCTGGCCGCGCCCCTGGTGCGGGGCGGGGAAGAACCGGTGCACCAGCTGGATCGCCGCGGCATGGTAGATGCCGAACGACGCGGCGTGCAGCAGCTGCGCGAACAGCAGCCAGCCGAGACGGTCGACCAGTCCGCCCACCAGCAGCCAGCGCAGTGCGGTCAACAGCAGACTCGCGAGCAGCAGGATCCGCGGGTTGAAACGCCGCAGGAGGGGTGCGGCGGCCAGGAAGATGGCGATCTCGGCGACCACGCCGAGCGCCCACAGCGCGCCGATCGTCTGCTGACCGTAGCCGGCGCGGTCGAGGTGGATGCTGAAGAAGGCGTAGTACGGCCCGTGGCTCGCCTGCATCAGCAGGCAGGCGGCGAACAGCGCCGCCACCTCCGGGCGCGCCAGCAGGCGACGCATCGGCGTGGGCGCCTCGTCCGCCTTCTCCGCGGCGCGTTCCGGGACGCCGAGGCTCACGCCCCAGACCAGCGCGAACAGGCCAAACACCACCCACGGCAGCCCGTCGCGCCCGTGCGTATCGAACAGCGCACCGAGCGCGACCACGCTGACGATGAACCCGACCGAGCCCCACAGCCGCACCAGGCCGTAGCGGTGCGGGTCGGTCGCCAGGTGGGACAGCGTCAGCGCCTCGAACTGCGGCAGCGCGGCATTCCAGAAGAAGCTGAACGCCACCATCACCAGCGCCAGCCAGGCATAGCCGTCGCCGAGGAACACCCCGGCGAAGCAGACCATGGCGGCGAACGACGCCGTGCGCACGATGCGCACGCGCTCACCGCGCCGGTCGGCCAGCCAACCCCAGAGGTAGGGCGCGACGATCTTGGTCGCCAGCACCAGCGCCATCAGCTCGCCGATCGCCGCCGGGTCGTGTCCGCGGTCCTGCAGGTAGAGACCCCAGAACGGGATCAGCGCACCGAGCGAGGCGAAGTAGCAGAGGTAGAAACCCGACAGCCGCCAGTAGGGCGTGGCGGCGGTCGCCGGCATGTTCAGCCGTGCCCGGCGGGGATCACAGGTGTGGCGGAGGTGACGTCGCGGTTCTGCCCGCGGTGGCGCAGCAGGTGGTCGGCGAGGACGATCGCCAGCATCGCCTCGACGATCGGCACCGCGCGGATGCCGACGCAGGGATCGTGGCGACCGGTGGTCACCACCTCGACGGGGCGCCCGTCACGGTCGACGGTGCGCGCCGGGATGCGCAGGCTGGAGGTCGGTTTGAAGGCGACGCTGGCACGGATCGCCTGGCCGCTGGAGATGCCGCCGAGGATGCCGCCGGCCTGGTTGGAGAGGAAGCCGTCCGGTGCCATCTCGTCGCGGTGTTCGGTGCCCTTCTGCTCGACCGCGGCGAAACCGGCGCCGATCTCCACGCCCTTGGCCGCGTTGATGCCCATCAGCGCGTGGGCGATGTCGGCGTCGAGGCGGTCGAAGACCGGCTCACCGAGACCTGGCGGCACCCCGGTGGCCTCGACGTCAACCCGCGCACCGACCGAGTCGCCCGACTTGCGCAGCGCGTCCATGTAGGCCTCGAGTTCCGGGACCCGCGCCGCGTCGGGGAAGAAGAACGGGTTGGCCTCGACCGCGTCCCAGTCGTGGGCCGCGGGACGCAGGGGTCCGAGGCTGGCGAGGCAGCCGCGCACCACGATGCCCTGGGTGGCCAGGAACGCCTTGGCGACGCCCCCGGCGGCGACGCGCACCGCGGTCTCGCGCGCCGACGCGCGCCCGCCGCCGCGATGGTCACGCACGCCGTACTTCTGCTGGTAGACGTAGTCCGCGTGGCCCGGGCGGAAGCGATCGAGCAGGTTGGCGTAATCCTTCGAACGGGCGTCGACGTTGCGGATCAGCAGGCCGATCGGCGCGCCGGTGGTGCGCCCCTCGAACACCCCGGAGAGGATCTCGACCCGGTCCTCCTCACGGCGCTGGGTGGTGTGGCGGCTCTGCCCCGGGCGGCGCCGGTCGAGGTCGCGCTGCAGCCGCGCCGCGTCGAGCTCGATGCCGGGCGGGCAGCCGTCGACGACGCCGCCGATGGCGGGGCCGTGGCTCTCGCCGAAGTCGGTGACCACGAAGAGCTTGCCGATGCTGTTGCCGGACATGGCGCTATTGTACCGACCGCGGGAACCGGCTCAGATCACCTTGGAGAAGCGCTGCGTCGCCGACTCGCGCAGGTAGCGATCGAACACCATGCAGATGTTGCGGATCAGGAAACGCCCGGCGGCGCTGACCTCGATCCCCTGCGGGAGGAGCGTCAGCAGGCCGTCGTCCTGCATCGGTTTGAGCTCCTCGAGCTCGAGCGCGAAGTAGTCGGCGAAATCGATGTTGAAGCGCGACTCGACCGTGGCGTATTCGAGCCGGAAGTGGCAGATCAGATCGGTGATCACCGCGCGGCGCAGCAGGTCGTCGGCATCGAGCTCGACGCCGCGGAACACCGCCAGCTCGCCGGCGTCGATCGACGCGTAGTAGTTCTCGATCTCACGCCGGTTCTGCGCATAGCTCGGCCCGACGCTGCCGATCGAGGTCGCACCGAGACCGACCAGGTCGCACTCGGCGTGGGTCGAGTAGCCCTGGAAATTGCGGTACAGCGTCCCCTCGCGCTGGGCGAGAGCGAGCTCGTCGTCGGGGCGCGCGAAGTGATCCATGCCGATGTAGACGTAGCCGGCGGCGGCGAGCCGCTCGGTGGTGAGCTGCAGGATGTCGAGCTTCTCCGCCGGCGACGGCAGCTCCTCGGCGTTGATGCGCCGCTGCGGCTTGAACAGCTCGGGCAGGTGCGCGTAGTTGAACACCGAGAGCCGGTCGGGACCGAGCGCGACGATCTTCTCCAGTGTCGTGGCGAAGCTCGCCGCGGTCTGCTTGGGCAGGCCGTAGATCAGGTCGAGGCTGATCGAGCGGAAGCCGCAGTCGCGCGCCGCCTCCAGCGAGGCCAGCGTGATCTCCTCCGACTGCAGGCGGTTGACCGCCCGCTGCACCGTCGGGTCGAAGTCCTGCACCCCCATGCTCAGGCGATTGAAGCCGATCTCGCGCAGCAGGCGAATGATCGCCGGCGGCGCCTCGCGCGGGTCGACCTCGACCGAGTACTCGCCGTCCGCATCTCCCGCCAGCGCGAAGTGTTCGCGCGTGCAGGCCATCAGCGCGCGCATCTGGTCGGGGCTGATGAAGGTCGGCGTGCCGCCACCCCAATGCAGCTGTTCGACCACGCGCTCGCGCGGGAACAGCGCCGCCTGCATCGCGATCTCGCGCTGCAGGCGATCGAGGTAGGGCTGCGCGAGGCCGCGGTCCTTGGTCACGTGCTTGTTGCACGCGCAGTAGAAGCAGACCGTGTCGCAGAACGGGATGTGGAAATAGAGCGACAGCGGGCGGTCGGGACGCTCGGCCACGCTCGCCGCCGCGGTCTCGCGGTAGCGCGCGGCGTCGAAGGTCTCGACGAACTGGACCGCCGTCGGGTAGGAGGTGTAGCGCGGACCGGAGCGGTCGTAGCGCCGGATCAGGTCCGCGTCGAAAACGATCTTCTCGCTCATCACAATTGCCGGCGTCGTCCGCTCAGGCGGCGTCGACGTCGGGCCCCTCGCAGTGGGTGGCGTTGATGCGCTCGAGCAGCCGGGCGAACGGCAGCTCGCCGGTGGCGAACTGGTGGGTGCCCTGGTCCATCGACCGCTGAAGCTCGCGATCGCTCCTGGCCGGCGGCTCGTCACCGTGGGCCCACGCGAGGCAGGCATGGCGGTCGTCGACCTCGAACACCGCCTGGTTGACCAGGTCGACGGAGTCGTCGTCGGTGCGGGCGCGCTGGAGCTGGGTCATGGGAAGGGATTCAGCCGATGGCGAAGGCGGTCGCGTAGTCCTTGAGCTGCTCGGCGGTCAGCAGGAACACGCCGTGGCCGCCGCGCTCGAACTCGAGCCACAGGAACGGAATCTGCGGAAAGCGCTCGATCAGGGCCGACTCCGCTTCGCCGACCTCGATGACGATGATACCACCGGGACGCAGGTGGGACGACGCCTGCACCAGCAGGCGCGTGACCAGCTGCAGGCCGTCGTCGCCGGCGGCGAGGCCGAGCACCGGCTCGTGGCGGTACTCGTCGGGCAACCGTTCGAGGCTCTTCGCGGGAACGTAGGGCGGGTTGCTGACGATCAGGTCGTAGTGGACCCCCCTGAGCCCGGCGAACAGGTCCGACTCGACCGCGTGCACGCGGTCGCCGAGGTGGTAGCGCTCGATGTTGGTCCGCGCCACCTCGAGGGCCTCGGACGAGACGTCGACCGCGTCGACCTCGGCCTCGGGGAACGCCAGCGCGCAGGCCACGGCGATGCAGCCGCTGCCGGTGCACAGGTCGAGCACGCGGCGCACCCGCTCGTGCTCGAGCCACGGCTCGAAACCCTTGTCGATCAGCTCGGCGATCGGTGAACGCGGGATCAGCACGCGCTCGTCGACGTAGAAGCCGAGGCCCGCGAACCACGCCTCGTGGGTCAGGTAGGCGGCCGGCTTGCGCTCGACGACGCGCCGCTCGAGCAGCCCGTGCACCGCCTCGCGCTCGGCCGAGGTGAGGGTCGCGTCGAGGAAGGTCGGCGACAGGTCGGGCGGCAGGTGCAGGGCGTGCAGGACCAGCGCCGCGGCCTCGTCGACGGCGTTGTCGGTCCCGTGTCCGAAGTGCAGGCCGGCGGCCCCGAACCGACTGGCGCCCCAGCGGATCCAGTCGCGCAGGGTGGCGAGCGTGCCCAGGTCGCCCCCGTCTTCAGCCATCGTCGTCCTCCGCCGCTGCGCCGCACGGCGCCACGCTAGAATGGACCAGGCAATGACGATCGGCAACGCCACCGTGTCTCACGCTGCCACGCTGGCCGGGTTCAGTGACCCCGGTCGGCAGCGCGACCTCAACGAGGACGCCTTCGCGCTGCTGCCCGAAGCCGGTGTCGCGCTGCTCGCCGACGGAATGGGCGGACCGGCGCGCGGCGCACTGGCCAGCGCGCTGGCGGTGAGCAGCGCGCTGCGCGAGCTGCTCGACAGTGCGCCGAGCACAGGTCGCCCGCCCGTGTCCCCGGGCGCGCGCCTGGTCGCGGCGTTCGCCGCGGCCAACCGGGCGCTCCGCGACGGCGCGGTGGCCGAAAACGGCGCCGCGGGCCTGGGCGCCAGCCTGCTCGGCGTGCTGTTCTCCGGCGGGCGGATCCACGTCGCCCAGGTCGGCAACGCCCGTCTCTATCGCTTGCGCGACGGCGCGCTCGTTCGGCTGACCCGAGACCAGACCGTCGGCGAGCTGCGCACCGCACCGGTCAGCAACCTGCCGACCCGGGCGCTCGGCGGCGACGCCGAGGTGCGCCCCGAGCTGAACGACATCGACTGCGGGTCCGGGGACCTCTACCTGCTGTGCAGCGACGGTCTGCACCGCATGCTCGGCGACGGGGAGATCAGGTTAACGCTCCAGAAGTTTGGTGCTAACCTTGGCGCAGCAGCGCGTGAGCTCGTCCGCCTCGCCAACCAACGCGGCGGTCTCGACGACATCACCGTGGTGTTGGCGCGACCCATCACACCCACAGACGCGGATCCAGGAGACCGGACGGCGCTCGCTCGATAGCCCGTCCCGAGCGCAGAACACCATGGCAAAACTGATCCTCACCTTCCACGGCAACCCGGTCGGCGAAACCGAGCTCGAGAAGGAGTTCACGACCATCGGGCGCAAGCCCGACAACGACGTCCAGATCGACAACCTGGCGGTCAGCGGCCACCACGCACGTGTCATCCGCATTCTCAACGACTACTTCCTCGAGGATCTCGACAGCACCAACGGAACCTCGGTCAACGGCACCCCGATCAGCAAGCACGCGCTCAACGACGGGGACCGCATCGACATCGGCAAGCATCAGCTGCAGTTCGTCAACGAGGACCAGGGCGAAACGGCCGACGACCTGGAGAAGACGGTGGTGATGAACTTCGCCGCCATGGGCAACCTGATCAACAAACCGGCCGCCGAGCCAGCCCCGGCGGCGGCGCCCCCGCCGCCACCGCCCGCAGCCGTCCGCGAGGAGGCACGCCTGCAGATCCTCAACGGGCCGAACTCGGGGCGCGAGCTCAAGCTGGTCAAGGAGGTGACCACGCTCGGCAAGAAGGGGGTGCAGGTGGTGGCGATCACCCGGCGTCACCACGGCTACTTCATGGTGCAGATCGACGGTGGGCCGAACAACGACCGCAAGCTGATCGTAAACGGCGCGCAGGTCGGCCCGCAGGCCTACCACCTCCAGGATCAGGACGTGGTCGAGATGGCCGGCATCAAGATGGGGTTCTTCCTCGACGACTGACCGCGGCGTCGCCTGCGCCCCCTTGCCGGGAGCGCCTGCTCAGCCCCCGCCGCCGACCCGCAACGCGACCAGTTCGCCGCTCGCCGAGAGGCTGTAGACGGTGTCGCCACGCACCAGCGGTGGAGTCAGCAGAGGCGCGCTGCCGACCTTGAAGCGGGCCACCAGGTGGCCATCCGCCGCGTCGAGGAAGTGCAGGTAGCCCTCGAGGTCGCCGACCGCCACGCGCTCCTCCCCGACCATCACCGGCGCGGTCAGTTTGCGGTACTGCAGCTGCTCCTGGCGCCAGTAGGAGGCCCCGCCGCTGGCGTCGAGGGCCCATACGTGATCCTGGTCGTCGACGATGTAGAGCCGCGCGCCGCTCACGTCCAGGCCGCTGCTGGAGGAGAACTCGCGCGCCCAGAGCAGGGTGCCCGAGCGGCTGGCGAGCGCTGCGACGCGGCCCTGGTAGGCCACGGCGTAGAGGGTGTCGCCGCGCAGCACCGGCGCGGCGTCGATGTCGACCATGCGGTCGAGCTCGCTGCGTCCGCGCGGCAGCGCGATGGCCGCCTCCCAGAGCTGGCGCCCGTCGCGCTCGGTGAAGGCGGCGAGCTTGCCGTTGGCGAAACCGGCGATCACCTGGTCGTCGGCGATCAGCGGCGGACTGGTCCCGCGCAGGGAGAGGGCCGGGACGCTGGTGTCGAAAAACCACAGCCGCTGGCCGCTGTCGGCGTCGTGCGCGGCCAGCCGCCCGTCGGCGGTCTGCACGGCGACCACGCCGGCGCCGACCGCCGGCCTGGCGAGCACCTCGCTGGACATGCGCGCACGCCACAACTCGGTGCCGTCGGTTGCCGCCAGCGCCGCGATGTGGGCATCGGCACTGCCGACCACGACACGCCCGGCGCCGAGGCCGGGACCGCCGCTGATCGGCAGGTCGGTGGCCACGCGCCACAGGCTGCGCCCGTCTGCGGCCGCGAAGGCCGCGACACCGCCCTCATGGTCGGCGCAGTAGACGCGCTCGCCGTCGCCGACCAGGGTCAGCGCCAGCTGCGCATCGCCGGAACCGGCCCCGCAATCGGCACTCC
>JBFIFF010000064.1:0-8381 GCA_041602955.1 Gammaproteobacteria bacterium
CCGTGGCCTGGTCCCTGGTCACCGGGCGCTACGGGCTGACCCTGATCCTGTTCACCGTCGCCGGCATCTCGGATGCCCTCGACGGTTTCCTGGCCAAGCGCTACGGTTGGACCAGCCGCCTCGGTTCGCTGCTCGACCCGCTGGCGGACAAACTGCTGCTGGTCACGGTGTTCGTGCTGCTCGCCTGGCAGGCGCTGCTGCCGTCGTGGCTGGTCGCCCTGGCGCTGCTGCGCGAGGCGGTGATCCTCGGCGGCGCGTTCGCCTACCACCGGCGCTTCGGACCCTTCGAGGGCGAGCCCACCCCGGCGAGCAAGGTCAACACCTTCCTGCAGATCGCGCTGGTGATCGCGGTGCTGGTGGAGAGGACGTGGCCGACGCTGCCTCCCGCCGCGATACCGGCGCTCGAGCTGGCGGTGGCATGCAGCGTGACGGTCAGCGGCGTTCACTACGTCTGGCTCTGGGGCCGGCGCGCCCGTGCCGAGGCGGCACGCCGCCGCTGATCAGTGTCCGTTGGCCAGGTGGTCGCGCAGGAACGGGATGGTGACCCGCCGCTGTGCGGCGAGCGCGGCGCGATCGATGCCATCGAGCAGGGCCAGCAGGTCGCCTAGGCCGCGCGCGCTGCGTGCGAGCAGGTAGCGTGCCGCCTCGTCGGGCAGTTCGAAACCGAGCTGGCGTGCGCGTCGTCGCAACACGTGCAGCTTGGCGTCGTCGTCGAGCGGGCGCAGCTGGAACACCGGGCCCCAGCCGAGCCGAGAGCGCAGGTCGGGGAGCTCCAGCGGCAGCTCCCCGGGGGGCGCGTCAGCGGCCACGAGCAGCCGCGCGCCGGCGTCGCGCAGCCGGTTGCACAGCGCGAAGGCGGCACGCTCCGCGTCGGCCCGCCCGCGCAGCGCCGCAACGTCGTCGAGGCACGCCAGGTCGACCGTGTCGACGGCGTCGAGCAACGGGACGGGATCGACCTCCAGCGCCGCCAGCGGCAGGTAGACGCCGCGCAGGCCGTTGCCGAGCGCGGCGCGGCAGGTGGCCTGCAGCAGGTGGCTGCGCCCGCTGTGCGGCGGGCCCCACAGGCAGGTGACGGGCACGTCGGCACCGCGCGCGAGGTCGCGCAGCCAGCCGAGCGCCTCGAGGTTCGGCCCGGGGACGAACTCCTCGAAGGTAGCCTGCGGGTTCAGGCGCAGGGCGAGCGGCAGTTGCACGGCGTTCGGCATGGCGTCGGGGCGTGGGCGGCGTGGCCGGCAGGGTAGGCTGCACGGACCGGTGTGACAAGGCTCCCGCGGCTTGACGGTGCCGGTCACGGGATGCACTCTGCGGGTCACCACGCTCGAGGTCCGGCAGATCCGAATGGCCCTTCGATTCCCGTTGCGCCGGCTGCTGCTTGCGCTGTTGCTGGTCACCGCATGCGCCCAGGTCCCGGTGCAGGAGATGAGCGATGCCCGACAGGCACTCCAGGCCGCGCGCGCGGTGGCCGAGGGCCCCGGGGATCTCGCCCGGCTCGACACCGCGGGCCGCTTGCTGCGCGAGGCCGAGGCCGCCCTCGAGGCGGGGCGCTACGCCGATGCCAGGCGCCTCGCCAACGCGGCACGGGTGGGCGCCAACGAGGTGCGGGAGGCGGCCGCGGGGTCACGGTGAGGCGCCCGCTCGTGCCCATGGCGTGAGTCGGCGTGGCTATAATCGGGCCGGACCCACGGTTTCACGAGGCGGTCGGCGCGATGCCCAGGACGCTGCGAACGCATTTCTGCGGGGGGCTGCTCGCGCTGCTGTTGGGCGCCGGGCTGGCCCTGGCCAGCGAGCGGGTCGAACTGAGCCTGCCCGACCTCGACGGCGAGGTCCACGATCTCGCCCAGTACCGGGGCAAGTGGGTGGTGGTGAACTACTGGGCCACCTGGTGCCCGCCATGCATCCAAGAGATCCCCGAGCTGGTCGACTTCCACGCACGCCATGCCGCGGTCGACGCGGTGGTGGTCGGGGTCAACACCGAGAGCCTCGATCCCAACCTTCTGCGAGAGTTCGCTGCCGAGATGCGCATCAACTACCCGATCCTGCGCGAGGACCCCGAACGCCTGAGCCCGTTCAGCCGGCTGTTCGGCCTGCCGACCAGCTACATCATCGGGCCGGACGGCACCCTCGTGACGCGCCACAACGGCCCGGTCACCGCGGCCCAGCTCGAGGCGCTGATCGGCCGGGCCGGGTCCGCTGCCGCGCCGCGGCAGGGCTAGGTCGGTGCCCGGGTGACGCCGCGCGGAGGTCTGACGATGGCGGACACGGATGGGGCGGAGTGTCGGCGCTGGCTGGTCAGTGGCCGGGTGCAGGGGGTCTTCTTCCGTGCCTCGACGCGTGAGGTCGCCGTCGCGCTGGGTCTCGACGGTTCGGCGCGCAACCTCGTCGACGGTCGCGTCGAGGTGATCGCCCAAGGCAGCCCGGAGCGGCTCCAGCGCCTCGCCGTGTGGCTGCGCCAGGGGCCGCCCGCCGCGCGGGTCGAAGCCCTCGACGAGCGTCCGTGCAGCGAACGGCCCGGAGCAGGATTCACCACGGGATGAACGACATGCAGCAGGGCGCCAGCGAATCTCCGGAGTCCGCGCGAGGCAACCAGGAGCTGACCCTGGAGATGGTCCTCACCGACCTGGTTGCCGACGGCCTGCTCGATGCCGAGCAGGCGACGGAGATGCGCGTCACCAACCAGCACCGGCGCGGGCCGCGCATCCATCCCCTGGTGCTGGTGGGCAACCAGAACTACCGTGCGCAGCGCCCGCCGCATGAACCGCTCACGCTCGATTTCCTGACCCAGTGGCTGGCGGGGCGCTGTGACCTCGACTACTTCCGCATCGACCCGCTCAAGGTCGACGTGCCCGCGGTCACGGCGGTGGTCTCCTACGCCTACGCCCACAAGCGCCACATCCTGCCGGTCAGCGTCGACGACCGGCGCGTGGTCTTCGCCACCGCCGAGCCCTACCTGGTCGACTGGCAGAAGGAGTTGCAGCCGATCCTCAAGCGCGAGGTCGGGCGGGTGCTCGCCAACCCGCTCGACGTCGTGCGCTACCTCGACGAGTTCTACAACCTCAGCCGCTCGATGAAGGGGGCGTCGGCCGAGCATGGCGAGGCACCGAGCGGCATCACCAACCTCGAGCAGCTGGTCGCCCTGGGCCGCGAGGGCAAGCTCGACGCCAACGACCGCCACGTGGTCAGCATCGTCGACTGGCTGCTGCAGTACGCCTTCGACCAGCGCGCCAGCGACATCCACATCGAGCCGCGCCGCGACCAGGGGCACATCCGCTTTCGCATCGACGGCGTGCTGCACAACGTCTACGAGATGCCGGCCACCGTCATGGTCGCGGTGACCAGCCGGCTCAAGGCGCTCGGGCGCATGGACGTGGTCGAGAAGCGCCGTCCGCAGGACGGGCGCATCAAGACCAAGACCCCTTCCGGCGGCGAGATCGAGCTGCGCCTGTCGACCATGCCGACCGCGTTCGGCGAGAAGATGGTGCTGCGCATCTTCGACCCCGAGGTGCTGGTGCGCAGCTTCACCGACCTCGGCTTCGCCAAGGCCGATCGCGAGCGCTGGCGCACGATGGTCGGTCACGTCAACGGCATCGTGCTGGTGACCGGGCCGACCGGCTCGGGCAAGACCACCACCCTCTACTCCACGCTGAAGCAGCTGGCGCGGCCGGAGATCAACGTCTGCTCGGTCGAGGACCCGATCGAGATGGTCGAGGACAGCTTCAACCAGATGCAGGTGCAGGCCGGCATCGGTGTGACCTTCGCCAGCGGCATCCGCACCCTGCTGCGCCAGGACCCGGACATCATCATGGTCGGCGAGATCCGCGACCGCGAGACCGCCGAGATGGCGATCCAGGCGGCGCTGACCGGCCACCTGGTGCTGTCGACGCTGCACACCAACGACGCCCCGTCGGCGATCACCCGCCTGCTCGAGCTCGGCGTCGCGCCGCACATGGTCCGCGCGACCCTGCTCGGGGTGCTCGCGCAGCGCCTGGTCCGGACGCTGTGCCCGAGCTGTCGGCGCCCGGGTGACCTCGAAGAGCAGGACTGGGAGGCGCTGGTCGCCCCGTGGAAGGTGGCCAAGCCGGAGGAGGTGTACGCTGCCGACGGCTGCCTCGAGTGCCGGCGCACCGGATTCCGGGGACGGATCGGGCTCTACGAGAGCCTGCTGGTCACGCAGGAGCTGCGGCGCCACATCAACACCACCTCCGACCTCGCCGACCTGCGCCAGGCCTGCTACCGCGAGGGCATGCACCCGCTGCGGCTGGCCGGCGCGCGCAAGGTCGCGGCCGGCCTGACCACCGTCGAGGAGGTGCTCAACGTCGCGCCGGGTGCCGACGACTGAGTGCGTCGGTCAGGGCGCCCAGCGCCGGTTGAGGGCGCGGAACACCCGGTCGGGGTACCAGTTCTCGCCTAGGCTGCCGTTGTAGCGCGCCAGCGCGCGGCGCAGGTTGCCCTGCTCGCGCTCGAGGTAGTAGCGCAGGATGGTGGTGCCGATGCGCAGGTTGGTGCGCGGGCGGAACAGGTTGGCCTCCGGCTGGTCGAGTTCCTCGAGCCAGAACGGCATCACCTGCATCAGGCCGAGCGCGCCCGCCTCGGAGATGGCGAAGCGGTCGAAGTTGCTCTCGACCTCGATCACCGCCAGCACCAGCTCCGGCTGCAGACCGGCGCGGCGCGCCTCGCGGTGCACCAGGCGCAGAAGTTCCAGGCGCTCTTCGGGTCCCGGCGCGTGGGGGCGGCCGGCGAGCCGCGCGGACATGTCGACCAGCCACACCTCGGCGTCGAAGCGGTCCTCGAAGCTGTCGCTGGCGGCGACTGCCGAGCGCACCAGCGCGCGCAGCGCCTGGTCGGGCGGTTCGCGCTCCGCGACCGCCGGCGCGGAGAGCACCAGAGCCAGCATCAGGGCGCCGAGCCGCGGCCCGCGCATCTCAGCCGGCGGCCTGCGTCCCGAGCATGGCGACGATCTCGTCCAGCGGCACGTCGCGCGCCTCCGCGTCGCGGCGCCCGCGGTACTCGACCACGCCGCGGTCGAGTCCCTTCTCGCCGACCACCACGCGGTGGGGCAGGCCGATCAGCTCGACGTCGGCGAACATCACGCCGGGACGCACGCCGCGGTCGTCGAACAGCACGTCGATGCCTGCAGCGAGCATGGCGTCGTGGAGCTTCTCTGCGGCCTCGCGCACGCGCTGCGACTTGGCCAGGTTCATCGGCAGCAGCGCCACCTGGAACGGCGCCAGCGGCGCCGGCCAGGCGATGCCGCGCGCGTCGTGATTCTGCTCGATGGCCGCGGCGACGATGCGCGAGATGCCGATGCCGTAGCAGCCCATCGTCATGACCACCTCGCGCCCCGCCTCGTCGAGCACCGTCGCGCCCATGGCGCGGCTGTACTTGTCGCCGAGCTGGAAGATGTGGCCGACCTCGATGCCGCGCGCGATGTCGAGCGTGCCGCGGCCGTCGGGGCTGGGATCGCCCGGCACGACGTTGCGCAGGTCGGCCACCTCGGGCAGCGTCACGTCGCGCTCCCAGTTGATGCCGAAGTGGTGCTTGCCGTCGACGTTGGCGCCGGCGCCGAAATCGCTCATGGCGGCGACGGCGCGGTCGACCACGCACGGGATCGGCAGGTTGACCGGGCCGAGCGACCCGGGACCGGCGCCGATCGCGTCGCGGATCTCGGCCTCCGTGGCGAAGCGCAGCGGCGCGGCGACCTGCGGCAGCCTGGCGGCCTTGATGGCGTTGAGCTCGTGGTCACCGCGCACCAGCAGCGCGACCAGGTCGGTGTCGCTCCCCTCGGCGGCGGCCACGACCAGTGTCTTGACCGTCTTCTCGATCGGGAGCCCGTAGCCGTCGACGAGCTGCTGGATGGTCTTTGCGTCGGGGGTGTCGACCAGGCGCAACTCCTGCGTCGGGGCCTGCCGCGCGTCGGGCGGCGCGATAGCCTCGGCGGTCTCGACATTGGCCCCGTAGTCGCCACCGTCGGCGAAGGCGATGGCGTCCTCGCCGGAGTCGGCCAGCACCATGAACTCGTGTGACACCGCGCCGCCGATGGCGCCGCTGTCGGCGGCGACGGCACGAAAGCGCAGGCCGCAGCGCTCGAACACGCGGCTGTAGGCGGCGTGCATGCGCTCGTAGGTCTGCTGCAGTGACGCCTGGTCGATGTGGAACGAGTAGGCGTCCTTCATCAGGAACTCGCGGGCGCGCATGACGCCGAAGCGCGGGCGGATCTCGTCGCGGAACTTGGTCTGGATCTGGTAGTAGTTCAGCGGCAGCTGCTTGTAGCTGCGGATCTCGCGGCGTGCGATGTCGGTGATCACCTCCTCGTGGGTCGGACCGAAGCAGAACTCGCGCTCGTGGCGGTCGTGCAGGCGCAGCAGCTCAGGCCCGTACGCCTGCCAGCGCCCCGAGGCCTGCCACAGCTCGGCCGGCTGCACCGCCGGCATCAGCAGCTCCAGGGCGCCGGCCGCCTCCATCTCCTCGCGGACGATGCGCTCGACCCGGCGCAGCACGCGCAGGCCGAGCGGCATCCAGCTGTAGATGCCGGCCGCCAGGCGCTGGATCATGCCCGCGCGCAGCATCAGCTGGTGGCTGACCACCTCGGCGTCGGACGGGGTCTCCTTCAGGGTCGAGAGGGGAAACTGGGACACGCGCATGCTGGTCGACTCCGCCGGCGGCAGGGCTCTGGTGGGGGAAGGGGGGATTTTAGCCACCGGCCGCGGCCGGGGTACAGCGCGGGGATGGCCGCCTAGGTGCAGTTCTCGCGGATCTGCTTCTGCGCCTCACGGATGCGCTGCTGGCGCTCCTCGGCGCTGACGCGCTTGCTGCGCGTGCTGCCCTCCTGTTCGTAGCGCAGCGGCTTGTTGCGCTCGAGCACCTCGAGATTGCTGCGTGCCGCCTGGCAGTTGCGCCGCTTGGCCTCGGCCAGGTCGCGTGCCTCCTGGGCGCGGCGCTGCTGGTCGCGCGCGAGGGCCTCTGGCGTGGGGGCGCTGGCGGCCTCGGCCGGGGGGGCGTCACCCGTCGCGGGCGGTGTCGGCGTCAGCGGGGCCCCCTCGGCCGGCGCGCTGCCTTGCCCTGGCGCCGTGACCTGCGCCGCATCCGCCGGTTCCGGTTCGGGCAGCGGCGGGGGCGGCGGGGCCTGCATCCGCTCGGCGTCGACGCCGACGGGCGGCCGATCGCCGTAGTGGACGTTGCCGTCGGCGTCGATCCAGCGGTAGCTCGCCCCCCACGTCGCGCCGGCGACGGCAAGCAGGGCGAGGGCCGGCAGCAGGACGGTCAGTCGCATGGTGCGTGACTTCATGGGACCCCACTATAGTCCCTCCGTGCCGCGGCTGGAAAGGCGGGCCGCAGGGACGCGGAAACGGGCGAACCTGCTTGACCTGTCTGGCCGGAGCAAGTAGTGTCCCTTGTTCTCGTATCGACCGGTTTCGCCTGTCCAAGCAGGCTCTTAACCCCGATCCAGCGTCCCCAATTCGTCCGGCATCCAGGGGCCGGAGCGACGGAGATCTGCGAAGTGGAACTGAACGGCGCCCAGATATTCGTGCAGTGCCTCAAGGAGGAGGGGGTCGAGTTCGTCTTCGGCTACCCCGGTGGGGCCGTGCTGCACATCTACGATGCCATCTTCCAGGACGAGGAGATCAACCACATCCTCGTCCGCCACGAGCAGGCGGCCACCCACGCCGCCGACGGCTATGCCCGCTCGACCGGAAGGCCGGGCGTCTGCCTGGTCACCTCGGGTCCGGGTGCGACCAACGCCGTTACCGGCATCGCCACGGCCTACATGGACTCCATCCCGCTGGTGGTGTTCACCGGCCAGGTACCGACCCACCTGATCGGCAACGACGCCTTCCAGGAGGTCGACACCATCGGCATCACGCGTCCGTGCGTGAAGCACAACTTCCTGGTCAAGGACGTGCGCGACCTGGCGCTGACCATCAAGAAGGCGTTCTACGTGGCCACCACCGGGCGCCCCGGCCCGGTGGTCGTCGACATCCCCAAGGACGTCACCGATCCTAACGTGCGCATTCCGTTCGTCTACCCCAAGTCGATCTCGATGCGCTCGTACAACCCCAAGGTCAGGGGCAACATGCGTCAGGTCAGGAAGGCCGTCGACCTGATGCTCGACGCCAGGCGGCCCATGGTCTACACCGGCGGCGGCGTGGTGCTCAACAACGCCGCCCCGCAGCTGACCAAGCTGGTCGAGAAGCTCAACTTCCCGTGCACCAACACGCTGATGGGGCTCGGCGGCTTCCCGGCCACCAGGAAGCAGTTCGTCGGCATGCTCGGCATGCACGGCACCTACGAGGCCAACATGGCGATGCACGACTGCGACGTGCTGATCGCCATCGGCGCGCGCTTCGACGACCGCGTCACCGGCAACATCGAGAAGTTCTGCCCCG
>JBFIFF010000065.1:0-8320 GCA_041602955.1 Gammaproteobacteria bacterium
GACCGTGTCTCCTACATCTCGACCGGCGGTGGCGCCTTCCTCGAGTTCCTCGAGGGCAAGACCCTGCCCGCGGTGGCGATGCTCGAACAGCGCGCCGGCTGAGCCGCGCCCGCGCCCCCTCCCATGCCCCGCCGCACCAAGATCGTCGCCACCCTCGGGCCGGCGGTCGATCCGCCCGAGCGCCTCGCCGAGCTGATCGCCGCGGGCATGAACGTGGCCCGCGTCAACCTCTCCCACGGCAGCGCCGACGAGCACCGCGCGCGGGTCGCGCGGCTGCGTGCGGCGGCCGACGCGGCCGGCGTCGAGGTCGGTCTGCTGGTCGATCTGCAGGGGCCGAAGATCCGTGTCGGCCGCTTCCGCGACGGTGCCATCGAGCTCCGTCCGGGGGCCGCGTTCCGCCTCGACCTCACCTGCGACGACGGCGCGGGAGACGCCGAGCGGGTCTACTGCGGCTACGCCGGGCTCGTCGCCGACGTGGTCGCCGGCGACCGCTTGCTGCTCGACGATGGCCGGCTGGTGCTCGAGGTGACCGGGGTCGCCGACGGCTGGGTCGACACGCGCGTGGTGGTCGGCGGGCGGCTGGCGAGCCACAAGGGCATCAACAAGCTCGGTGGGGGACTCTCGGCCCCGGCGCTGAGCGACAAGGACCGCGCCGACCTGGGGCTGGCCGCGGAACTCGAGGCCGACTACCTGGCGCTGTCGTTCGTGCGCTCGGCCGCCGACGTGCACGAGGCGCGGGAACTCTTCACCGCGGCCGGCGGCAGCGGGCGGGTGGTGGCCAAGATCGAACGCGCCGAGGCGGTGGCGGCCGCCGTCGAGATCGTCGAGGCGGCCGACGCGATCATGGTCGCGCGCGGCGACCTGGGCGTGGAGATCGGCGACGCCGAGCTGCCCGGGGTGCAGAAACGGCTGATCCGCATGGCGCGCGGCGCCGACCGTGCGGTGATCACGGCCACGCAGATGATGCAGTCGATGGTCACCGCCAGCGTGCCGACCCGCGCCGAGGTGCTCGACGTGGCCAACGCCGTGATCGACGGCACCGACGCGGTGATGCTCTCCGAGGAGACCGCGGTCGGCCGCTACCCGGTCGAGGCGGTCACCGCGATGGCGCGCATCTGCGAGGGCGCCGAGCGCCAGCGTGAGGCGATGCTCGGCGGCTACCGCGGTGACGATCAGTTCACCCGGGTCGACGAGTCGATCGCGATGGCCACCATGTACGTCGCCAACCGGCTGCCGGTCAAGGCGATCGCCGCGCTGACCGAGTCCGGCGACACGGCGCTGTGGATGTCGCGCGTGGGCTCCGGAATCCCGATCTATGCCATGACCCCGCACCGCCAGACGCTGCGCCGGGTGACGCTCTACCGCGGCGTCTACCCGGTGGCGTTCGAGGCGGTCGGCAACGACTACGCGGCCATCAACCACGCCCTGCTCGAGGTGCTGCTCGCCGAGGGCGTGGTCGTCGAGGGTGACCTGGTGATCGCCACCAAGGGCGACCTGAGCGGCGTCCACGGCGGGACCAGCGCCATGAAGATCCTGCGCGTCGGCGGCCCGCCGCCGCGCGCCTGACCTCGAACTCACCCTACCCAGACAGCGCCAACGCAGAGGAGAACATCATGGCTCTGGTATCGCTACGCCAACTGCTGGACCACGCGGCCGAGAACGGCTACGGGCTGCCGGCGTTCAACGTCAACAACATGGAGCAGATCCAGGCGATCATGCGGGCGGCCGACGCCGTGCGCAGCCCGGTGATCCTGCAGGGCTCGGCCGGTGCGCGGAGCTACGCCGGCGAAGCGTTCCTGCGCCACCTGGTCCTGGCCGCGGTGGAGTCCTACCCGCACATCCCGATCTGCATGCACCAGGATCATGGTGCGGAGCCGGCGGTCTGCCTGCGCTCGATCCAGTCCGGCTTCACCTCGGTGATGATGGACGGTTCGCTGATGCCCGACATGAAGACCCCGGCAGAATACGAGTACAACGTCGACGTGACCCGGCGCGTGGTCGAGATGGCGCATGCCGGCGGCGTCTCGGTCGAGGGCGAACTCGGCTGCCTCGGCTCGCTGGAGACCGGCGAGATGGGCGAGGAGGACGGCCACGGCGCCGAGGGCAAGCTCGACAAGGAGATGCTGCTGACCGACCCTGAGCAGGCCGCCGACTTCGTCAAGCGCACCGGGGTCGACGCGCTGGCCATCGCCATCGGCACCAGCCACGGGGCCTACAAGTTCACCCGTCCGCCGACCGGGGACATCCTCGCCATCGAGCGCGTGAAGGCGATCCACGCCCGCATCCCCAAGACCCACCTCGTGATGCACGGCTCCTCGGCGGTGCCGCAGGACTGGCTGGCGATCATCAACGAATACGGCGGCGCCATGGGCGAGACCTACGGCGTGCCGGTCGAGGAGGTGGTCGAGGGCATCAAGCACGGCGTGCGCAAGGTCAACATCGATACCGACCTGCGCATGGCCTCGACCGGCTCGATCCGGCGCCACCTGCACGACAGTCCGGCCAACTTCGATCCGCGCAAGTTCCTCAAGGAGGCGACCGCGGCGATGAGCGCCATCTGCAAGGCGCGCTACGAGGCGTTCGGCTGCGCCGGGATGGCCGACAAGATCAAGGCGGATTCACTCGAGGTGATGGCCGGGCGCTACGCCAGCGGCGAGCTCGACCCGGAGGTGAACTGAGGCGTCGGGATCGCCCGGGCCGCCGCCCGACAGGGCGGTCGGTGTCGGACTGGGGCCTGGCCTGGAGCGAGATCGGCGGTCGCGGGGCCGGAGTCGCCGGCTCCGGCCCCGCTGAAATCAGACCACCCCGGTCAGCCGGCGCTGCGCCTCGAGGTACTTCTCGGCGGTCTTCTGCACCACCTCGTCGGGCAGCTCGGGCCCCGGCGGCTGCTTGTTCCAGTCCAGCGTCTCGAGGTAGTCGCGCACGAACTGCTTGTCGAAGCTCGGCGGGCTGATCCCGGGACGGTAGCCGTCGAGCGGCCAGAAGCGCGACGAGTCGGGGGTCAGCGCCTCGTCGATCAGCACCATTTTGCCCTTGGCATCGAGGCCGAATTCGAACTTGGTGTCGGCGATGATGATGCCGCGCCCGGCGGCGTAGTCGCGCGCCTCGCGGTAGATCTGCAGGCTGACGTCGCGCACCTGTTCGGCGAGTTTCGCCCCCATCAGCTCGACGGTCTGCTGGAAGTCGATGTTCTCGTCGTGCTCGCCCACCTCGGCCTTGGTCGACGGCGTGTAGAGCGGCATCGGCAGCTGCTCGGCCAGCTGCAGGCCGGCGGGCAGCGGGATGCCGCACACCTCGCCGCTCTTCTGGTAGTCCTTCCAGCCGGAGCCGACCAGGTAGCCGCGCACCACCGCCTCGACCGGCAGCGGGCGCAGACGGCGCACGATCATCGCCCGGCCGCGCACCTGCTCGCGCTCGTCGCGGTTGGGCAGGACCTCGGCCAGCGACAGCGTGGCGAGGTGGTTGGGGATCACCTCGCGAATGCGCTCGAACCAGAACCGCGACACCGTGGTCAGAACCGCGCCCTTGCCGGGGATGGCGGTCGGCAGGATGACATCGAACGCGGAGATGCGGTCGGTGGTGACGATCATCAGGTGGTCGTCGTCGATGGCGTAAAGGTCGCGGACCTTGCCGCGCCCGATCAACTCGAGGCTGGTCAGCTCGGACTGGTACAGGGTGTCGGGGATGGCGCTCATGTCTCGATCGTCTTGTCGGCTCAGGGAGGAGGGAGCATTTAGCCACACCGGGGCGACGAGCAAAAGGGCGCCACGGAGCGGCGGGCAGGCACCGTGCCCTGGAGGTGCGCTAACCTTGACCGCACGGGTCCGTGGGCGCTGGAATTAACATAAGCTTTACATGATGTAAAAAATAAAAACAATTTACTGTTATTTATGATTAGATCGGGCTAGAGTCGCTCCCAGGCCACCCGCCGCGCCGCGGCCCCGGCGGGCGACGCCCCGGGCAACCGGACCCAACGCAAGGAGACAATCGAACCATGGCAGTCAAGACCTACAACGCGGGCGTCAAGGAGTACCGCGAAACCTACTGGATGCCCGAGTACACCCCGCTCGACACCGACATCCTGGCCTGCTTCAAGATCACCCCGCAGCCGGGCGTGCCGCGCGAGGAGGCTGCCGCCGCCGTCGCCGCCGAGTCCTCCACCGGAACCTGGACCACGGTCTGGACCGACCTGCTGACCGACCTCGACTACTACAAGGGGCGTGCCTACGCGATCGAGGACGTGCCCGGCGACGACGAGGCGTTCTACGCCTTCATCGCCTACCCGATCGACCTGTTCGAGGAGGGGTCGGTGGTGAACGTCTTCACGTCGCTGGTGGGTAACGTGTTCGGCTTCAAGGCCGTGCGGGCGCTGCGCCTCGAGGACGTGCGCTTCCCCATCGCCTACGTCAAGACCTGCGGCGGCCCGCCGCACGGCATCCAGGTCGAGCGCGACATCATGAACAAGTACGGCCGGCCGATGCTCGGCTGCACGATCAAGCCGAAGCTCGGCCTGTCGGCAAAGAACTACGGTCGTGCCGTCTACGAGTGCCTGCGCGGCGGCCTCGACTTCACCAAGGACGACGAGAACGTCAACTCGCAGCCGTTCATGCGCTGGCGCCAGCGCTTCGACTTCGTCATGGAGGCGATCCACAAGGCGGAGCGCGAGACCGGCGAGCGCAAGGGGCACTACCTCAACGTCACCGCGCCGACCCCCGAGGAGATGTACAAGCGGGCCGAGTACGCCAAGGAGCTCGGCGCGCCTATCATCATGCACGACTACCTGACTGGGGGGTTCACCGCCAACACGGGGCTGGCCAACTGGTGTCGTGACAACGGTATGCTGCTGCACATTCACCGAGCCATGCACGCGGTCATCGACCGTCACCCGAAGCACGGCATCCACTTCCGCGTGCTGGCCAAGTGTCTGCGCCTGTCGGGTGGCGACCACCTGCACTCCGGCACCGTGGTCGGCAAGCTCGAGGGCGACCGCGAGGCGACGCTCGGCTGGATCGACCTGATGCGCGACTCCTACATCAAGGAGGACCGCAGCCGGGGCATCTTTTTCGACCAGGATTGGGGCTCGATGCCCGGTGTGTTCCCGGTCGCTTCGGGCGGCATCCACGTCTGGCACATGCCGGCGCTGGTGACCATCTTCGGCGATGACGCCTGCTTCCAGTTCGGTGGTGGCACCCTCGGGCACCCGTGGGGCAACGCGGCAGGCGCCGCGGCCAACCGCGTCGCCCTCGAGGCGTGCGTCGAGGACCGCAACCGCAACGGCGCCGAGGGCCTCGAGAAGCGCGGCAACGACGTGTTGCGCAAGGCCGCCGAGTCGAGCCCCGAGCTGAAGATGGCGATGGAGACCTGGAAGGAGATCAAGTTCGAGTTCGACACCGTCGACAAGCTCGACGTGGCGCACAGGTAGGCGCCTTGTCCGGGCCCATAATCCACGCTATCCGCAGGGCGGGCTCGGGCCCGAGAACGGTCTCGGAATGAAGTCCGGCCCCCATCCGCATCGAGGAAGAGCAAATGTCTGAAGTCCAGGATTACAAATCGAGCCTGACCGATGTCTCCAGCCGCAAGTTCGAGACCTTCTCGTACCTGCCGGAGATGGACGAGGAGGGGATCCGCAAGCAGGTCGAGTACATCGTCAGCCGCGGCTGGAACCCGGCGATCGAGCACACCGAACCGGAGAACGCCTTCGACCACTACTGGTACATGTGGAAGTTGCCGATGTTCGGCGAGACCGACGTCGACCGCATCCTCGGCGAGGCGGCCGCGTGCCACAAGGCGCATCCGCACAACCACGTGCGCCTGGTCGGCTACGACAACTACGCGCAGTCCCAGGGCACGTCGATGGTGATCTACCGCGGGCCGATCAAGGCCTGACGCGGCGGGGAACCCGACCCGTTCCGGGCCCCTGTCCGCCGTGGCGGCCAGGGGCCTTTTCATTCGGGCCCGGAGGCGGACGACATCACGCGAGGAGCAGATGAGCAGCATCGACAGAACCCAGTACGAGGTCCGGGACGAGCCCTACTACCAGCCGGTCGGCGACGAGGTCGCGCTCTACGAGGCGGCCTACGGTGCGCGCATGCCGATGATGCTCAAGGGGCCGACCGGCTGCGGCAAGTCGCGCTTCGTCGAGTACATGGCGTGGAAGCTCGGCCGTCCGCTGATCACCGTCGCGTGCAACGAGGACATGACCGCCTCCGACCTGGTCGGGCGCTTCCTGCTCGATGCCGACGGCACCAAGTGGCAGGACGGCCCGCTGACCACCGCCGCGCGCATCGGCGCCATCTGCTACCTCGACGAGGTGGTCGAGGCGCGCCAGGACACGACGGTGGTGATCCACCCGCTGACCGACCACCGCCGCCAGCTGCCGCTCGACAAGAAGGGCGAGGTGGTCGCGGCCCACCCCGACTTCCAGCTGGTGATCTCCTACAACCCCGGCTACCAGAGCCTGATGAAGGACCTCAAGCAGTCGACCAAGCAGCGCTTCGGCGCGCTCGACTTCGATTACCCGGAGGAGAAGCTCGAGACGACCATCGTCGCGCGCGAGTCCGGCGTCGACGCGGAGACCGCCGCCAGGCTGGTGCAGATCGCCCACCGTGCGCGCAACCTCAAGGGCCACGGCCTCGACGAGGGCATCTCGACGCGACTGCTGGTCTACGCCGGCCAGCTGATCGGTCGGGGCGTCGCGCCGGTCGCCGCCTGCACCATGACCATGGTCGTGCCGTTGACCGACGACCCCGACATGCGCGACACCCTCGACGCCGCGGTGCAGACCTTCTTCGGCTGAACGGCGTTCAGCCCCGGTCGCCGCCATGACCTTCGATCTCGCCGACTACCGCGCCGCCCTCGGGGAGGCGAACCCGGCGATCGCCGACACCCTCGACGCGGTGTTCCAGGAGGCGTCGCGGGTGATGTCACCGGCCGGTCTGCACGACTACCTCGAGGGGGCCCGGGGCCTGTGCAACCTCGGGCGCGGCGAAGGCGTGGTGATCTCGTATCTCGAGGAGATGCCCGCGGTGGTCCGCGAGTGCGGCGAGGACGTGATCCGCGACGTCCTCGAGGCGGGCATGAAGCTCGCGTCGATGACCTCGGGCGAGGTGATCGCGCTGCTCTTCGCCACGCTGCCGACCGCGGCGCGCCGCCTCGGCGACCCCGAGCTGCTGCGCGGCTACCTCGGCCTGATCCACCAGCTCTCGGCGCGCGCCGCGCGTGGCCTGCGCCCGATGCTCACCCACATGGACGAGCTGCTCGCCAAGCTGACCCTCGGCGGGCTGCGCCGCTGGGCCTTCTTCGGCGCCGACGCCTACCGCCGCGACATCCAGAACCTGCAGGCCTACTTCAACCTCGAGACCAGCGACTCGCGCGCGATGCTGCAGAAGGAGCGGCGCGGCACGCTGTTCGTCGACACCCAGCGCAAGCTGAACTTCTACCTGCGCGCGCTGTGGGGGCGGGACTTCTTCCTGCGCCCGGCGGCGGCCGACCATGCCGGCTTCCGGCCCTACGTCGAGCACCGCGTGCTGCACCTGCCCGATGCGGTCGACGCCAGTGGCGAGATCGGCGGTCTCGAGCTCTACCGCGCCACGGCCGCGCACATGGCCGCGCACCTCTGCTACACCACCCGCGCGCTCTCGGCCGAGCAGCTCAGCCCGGCGCAGATGTTCCTGATCGGCCACCTCGAGGACGCGCGCGTGGAGTACCGCGGGGCACAGGCCTTCCCCGGTCTCGGCCGGTTGTGGCGCGCGCTGCTCGCCGTGGAGCACGAGGGTAAGGTCGAGCATCCGACCGTGCTCCTGCTCGAGCGCCTCGCCCTGGCCCTGCTCGATCCGCAGGCACGCTGCGGCGACCCGGACCTCGACGCCCTCGCCGCGCGCTTCCACGCCGGGATCGCCGCGCGCGCCGACGATCCGGGCTTCTCATGGGAGCTCGGCATCGAGCTGTTCAACCTGCTCGCGGCGCGGCGCGAGGTGCCGAGCCTGCGCATCCTGCAGTCGCTGCGCATCCCGTACCGCGACGACAACCGCCACCCGTGGGCGTTCGACGGGTTCGACTGGGGCGACGACGTCGCCTATGTCCCGGCCAGCCAGCGCCAGGTGCGACGCCAGGTCAGCGCCATCGAGATGGCCAACGAGGTCGACTGCGAGTTCGCCGGTGACGACGCCCAGGAGATCTGGACCTGTCCGACCGAGTTCTTCCCCTACGAGGACGAGGGAGTCAGCTACAACGCCATGTGGGGCAGGGAGCCGGTCTCCGACCCGGACCACTACCCGGAATGGGACTACCAGGTGCAGCTGCACCGCCCGGACTGGGCCAC
>JBFIFF010000066.1:0-8309 GCA_041602955.1 Gammaproteobacteria bacterium
ATACGCCAACAGGCTACGGAGAGGTCGACATGATCTCGTCATTGCCCGCGTCCCGTGCAAGGCATCCCGGGTCCCTGCCCCCACTATGGCACAGGGGTCGACTCGGGATGGCGCGGGGCGAGGCCCGGGCGGGCTGAAGCCGGTGCTCCGGCCGCAGGGGCTGGTCAGAGGGGGAGCGGGACGAAGCGCGCGACCCTCAGCGCACGGCGCGGTAGTCCTGTACGAACTGGTCGACCATGCTCTCGATGCGGTCGCGCAGTTCGCTGAAGCGGTTGACCTCGCCGATCCAGCTGTTGCGCCAGGCGGTGCCGATGAAGCGCACTGAGGGGTCGCGCACCAGCGAGACCCCCTCGCGCAGCTCGACGGTGACGTGGCAGATCTGCCGCCCCCCGCTGCCCGGGCGGCAGACCGGCAGCACCTGCAGCAGCGGGTCGGCGATGCCGGTGCCGGCCAACGGCTGGGCGCGGCCGCGGCGCAGCAGCAACCGGGTGCCGCGCAGCTGGCGGTCGATGTCGTCGTAGATGTCGCGGGTGTAGAGCCCCTCGGCCTCCATCGCCGGCGTGACGCCGATCACCGAGGTCTCGACGGTGGTCAGGCCGCGGAAGATCTGCACCGGGGTCTCCTGTGCCCAGGACCAGGCCGGGACGAGCAGGCACAGGGCGGCGAGCAGGGCTTGGGTCGATTTCATGGGTCTCTCCGGGTGGCCCGGGGTCACAGGTCGCGACGCCCGGCGAAGGCATGGGACAGGGTGCCGCTGTCGACGAACTCGAGTTCGCCGCCGAACGGGATGCCGTGGGCGAGCCGGGTCGCGCGCACGCCGTGGGCGCGGGCCAGATCGGCGAGGTACTGCGCCGTCGCCTCGCCCTCGACGGTGGTGTTGGTGGCCAGGATGACCTCGCGCACCTCGCCCGCGGCGAGCCGCGCCTCGAGCCGGTCGAGGCCGAGCTCGTCCGGGCCGATGCCGTCGAGCGGCGACAGGTGGCCCATCAGCACGAAGTAGCGCCCGCGGTAGCCGGCGGCCTGCTCGACCGCCAGCACGTCGGCCGGGGTCTCGAGGACGCAGAGCTGCGCGGGGTCGCGGCGCGGGTCGGCGCAGATGGCGCAGGACTCCGTCTCGCTGAGGGTGCGGCAGCTGCCGCAGCGACCGACCTTCTCCAGCGCCTCGGCCAGTGCCGCGACGAGACGGCGGCCGCCGTCACGCTCCCGCTCGAGCAGGTGGAAGGCCATGCGCTGCGCCGACTTCGGACCGACCCCGGGCAGGCAGCGCAGCGCCTCGATCAGGCCACCGATCAGCGGCGACAGCCCTGCGGACATCAGAACGGCAGCTTCATGCCCGGCGGGAGATTCATGCCACCGGCCACGCCGGCCATCTTCTCCTGGGTCGCCTGCTCGACCTTGCGCGCGGCGTCGTTGATCGCCGCGGCGACCAGGTCCTCGATCATCTCGCGATCGCCGTCCTCGAACAGCGCCGGGTCGATGGCCACGCGGCGCGCCTCGTGGCGTCCGGTCATGGTCACGCTGACCATGCCGCCACCCGCCGCGCCGGTCACCTCCAGCCGCGCGATCTCCTCCTGCGCCTTCTGCAGGTTGGCCTGCATCTGCTGCGCCTGCTTCATCAGGTTGCCGATTCCGCCTTTCATCGCGTGCTCCGTGGATGGATCTCTGTTGCCCGGCATCGTACCTGCGTCCGGACCTCTTCGTGGGTCGGGCGCCAGCCCGACGGAGGCACCCGGGTCGGCACCGTGACTGAAGCCCGACCCACGTGCGCCCTGCAATCCCATCGCCGCCTAACGCGGTCTGACCGAACCCGGCTCCACCTCGGCGCCGAACGCATCGCGCAGCGCCTGAACGTGCGGGTCGCTGGCGATCGACTGCTCGGCCGCCTGCTGGCGCTCGTCGCTCTCGCGCGCCTCCCGCGCCGCCGGGGTCTCGACCGTGACGGCGCCGACCTCGATGGACAGGCGCACCGGGTGCCCGGCCGCCTCGCCCAGCGCCTTCTGCAGCGCGCCCTCGGTGCGCTCGGTCCGCAGCTGCTCGCTGGCCGGGTCGAGTCGCAGCACGACCGCGTCCGCCTCCTCGCGGACCAGCGTGCAGTGGTTGGCGAGCTGGCGCGCCATGCCACCCAGCTGCAGCCCGGCCACCCGCGCGTGCCAGGCATCGCCGGCAGCCGCCTCCCGGGGCGCCGCGGCGCTCGCCGGTCGCCTGGCCGGGGGCGACGCCGCTCGACCGGGGGCCTCCCTGCCGGAGGCGGCGGACGGGGGGGCCGCGCTCGCCGGCGGCGCCCCGGCGTCCGGGCGGAAGGCGTGCATCCTGAGCAAGGTCATCTCGCAGCCGCGCCGCGGGTCCGGTGCGAGGTCGAGGTCGCGCCGGCCCAGCAGGGCCACCTGGTAGTAGAGCTGGACGTCTTCCGGGGTCAGGCGCGCGGCGAGTCCGGCCACCAGGTCGTGGTCGCCCGCCTCGGGATCGTCGGCGGCCGGCTCGACCTGCACCACGGCGACGCGGTGCAGCAGCCGCAGCAGCGCCTCGAGCACGGCCGCGTAGTCGGGCGCGCGCTCGACCAGGCGCGCGAAGGCGGCGAGCAGCGCCGCGGCATCGCCGTCGGCAAGGGCCTCGAGCAGCGGCGCGGCCTGGTCGACGCCGATGTCGCCGAGCATGGCGCGCACCTCGGCATCGGCCACCTTGCCGGCGCCGAAGGCGATCGCCTGGTCGAGCAGGCTCAGCCCGTCACGCATCGAGCCATCGGCGGCGCGCGCGAGGTGCTCCAGCGCCGCCGGCTCGTAGGCGATGCCCTCGTCGTCGAGGATGCGGCGGAACTGGTCGCGGATCAGCGCCAGCGGCAGGCGCTTGAGATTGAACTGCAGGCAGCGCGAGAGGATGGTCGGCAGCAGCTTCTGCGGGTCGGTGGTGGCGAGCAGGAAGACGACGTGCGGCGGCGGCTCCTCCAGCGTCTTGAGCAGGGCGTTGAAGCTGTGCTTCGAGAACATGTGCACCTCGTCGATGAGGTACACCTTGTAGCGCCCGCGGGTGGGCGTGTACTGGACGTTGTCGAGCAGCTCGCGGGTGTCGTCGACCCCGGTGCGCGACGCCGCGTCGACCTCGATCAGGTCGATGAAGCGTCCCGCGTCGAGCTCGCGGCAGCTGCCGCACTCGCCGCACGGCTCCGCACCGACCCCCACCTCGCAGTTGAGCGCTTTGGCCAGGATGCGCGCGACCGTGGTCTTGCCCACGCCGCGCGTGCCGGTGAACAGGTAGGCGTGGTGCAGGCGGCCCTGCTCCAGCGCGTTCGCCAGCGCCTGGACCACGTGCTCCTGGCCCACCAGTTCGGCGAAGCTGCGCGGGCGCCACTTGCGGGCCAGGACCTGGTAGCTCATCGACGCACTCCGTCCACCCCGGGAGAGGGTGGCGACCCGCACCAGCCACACCCCGGCACCCGCGACCACTGCTGCCGCTGCTCCCTTCCGGGCCTGACGGGGTTCACAGCTTAGCGTTGCGAGGGGACCGGCACGGGTCACCATCGACCATGGTATCGTCCAACGGGTGCTGGAATTCCAGAATATGTCCTATATATCAGCATCTTATGATGCGATCGCCGGACCGTGGCGAGCCAGTTCCCCGAGGGCGAACGATCCTAACACGGCCCTCCATCGGCCTCCAGTGGCCACCGGTCGGATCGTACCCAGGGTCAGTGGACACGACGATGTCGGATCGTATAGTTTAGTCATTCAGTCAAGTATTAGGGACGGGAGCGCCAACGGTGCATCCGATCGATCTTACGGCCTACCGCGAATTCCTCGAGACCACGCCCGACGCGATGGTCGTGATCGATGCCGACGGCATCATCCGGCTCGCCAACGGCCACGCTCGCGCCCTGTTCGGCGTCGCCCCGGAGCAGCTGATCGGCCAGCCCGTGGAGGTGCTGCTGCCCGAGCGGCTGCGCCAGTACCACGTGGCACACCGCCGCGCCTTCATGGCCAACCCCCACCCGCGCCCGATGGGCACCGGCATGGAACTGTGGGCCCAGGGGCCGGAAGGACGCGAGATCCCGGTCGAGATCAGCCTCAGCCCGATCACCACCAGCCAGGGCCCGCACGTCTCTGCGGCGATCCGCGACATCTCGGCCCGCAAGGAGGTCGAGACCGCAATGCGCCTCGCCAAGGAGGCCGCCGAGCGGGCGAACGAGACCAAATCGCGCTTCCTCGCCGCGGCCAGCCACGACCTGCGCCAACCGCTGCAGGCGCTGCGCATGCACCTGGCCGCACTCGGCGACGGCACCGGTCCCGGCGCGACCGAGCGCCTCGCGTCGCTGGGCCAGAAGATGAACCACGCGATCGACGGCCTGGGCGACATCCTCGACACCCTGCTCGACATCGCGCGCCTGGACACCAACCAGGTGCAGCCGGAGCGCTCCGATTTCGCGCTCAATGAACTGCTGCGCGATCTGGTCGCGCACGCCGAGCCGCACGCCACCGACAAGGGACTGCGCATCGATCACGTCGCGACGCGGCTGCGCGTCGCCTCCGATCGCGGCCTGCTCGCGCGCATCCTGGGCAACTTGATCTCCAATGCCGTGCGCCATACCGATTCCGGCCGGGTCCTGGTCGGCTGCCGCCGCCGCGGCGGGCGGGCGCGCATCGAGGTCTGGGACAACGGCCCGGACATCCCGGAGGCGTCGCGCGAGGCGATCTTCGACGAGTACGTGCAGCTGGCGAATCCGCAGCGCCAGCGCAAGCTCGGCCTGGGCCTGGGCCTGCCGATCGTGCGCCGTCTCGCGGCGCTGCTCGACCACCCGCTCTCGTTGCGCTCCACGCCGGGGCGCGGGTCGGTGTTCGCCGTCGAGGTGCCGCTCGCGGACCCACTCGAGGTCGCGCGGCCGGCACGTCCCGACCGGACCGTCGCCAACGTCCACGGCACCCGCGTGCTGTTCATCGAGGACGATCCCGACGTACGCGAGGCGACCGCCCTGATCCTCTCGCTCAGGGGATACGACGTGCACACCGCCGGCAGCGGCCAGGAGGCCTACGCGGCACTCGCCGACAGCGACGCGGCACCCGACCTGATCCTCTCCGACTTCCGTCTGCCGGGAACCGAGAACGGCGCCCAGGTGGTGCAGCGGGTGCGCACCCTACTCGAGCGCGAGGTGCCGGTGGTGTTCATGACCGGCGACACCTCCGAGGCACGCATCCGCGAGACGCGCATGGCCTACTGCGACGTGCTGCGCAAGCCGATCGACGGCGACCGGCTGCTGCACGCGCTCGAGGCCGCCCTCGCCGGCCCCGCCACCGACGCCTGACCCTCAGCCGAACGCCGGCACCCCGAGCCGCGCGACCGTGCCCGGGCCGTCCGTGGCCGGGACGACCTCCAGCGTGCCATCGATCTCGGCCAGCAGGTCGCGCGCCAGGCCGAGCCCGACCCCCAGGTGGGTTTCACGCTCGCGCGTGGTCACGCCGTGGCCAAACGCCTCGGCGAGGGTCACGCCGACGAAGCCGGGGCCGTGGTCGCGCACGGCGATCGTCACCCACCCGCCATCGGCCGAAGCGCGCAGCGTCACCGCCGGCGCCCCCGGGTCGGGCTGCGCCTCGCAGGCGTTGAGCAACACCTGCAGCAGCGCGATGCGCAGCGCCGCGTCGCTGGCGTGCACCGCCGGCAGCGATGCCGGCAGGTCGACCGCCACCGGGCGACGCTTGGTCAGCGGACGCAGCGGCCACAGCGCCAGGGTGCGGCCGACCAGTTCGCCGAGCACCAGCGGCCGCGGCTCGCGCTCAGCGAAGTCGGGGAAGTCGAGGCTGCCGAGCAGCGCATCGACCCGCGCCGTCGCGCCCTGGACCAGGCGGTTGGCCGAGTCGCGCACCCGCGCCTCACCGGCCCCCTCGCCGAGCAGGGACACCGCCATGGACAGGCCATGCAGCGGGCTGCGCAGGTCGTGGGCGAGATCCGCGAGGCCGCCGACCAGCTGCAGCGCAAAGGCGAGGCGGGCCAGGCGCGCATTGGCCGTGGCCGGATCGTCGGGGGGGAGCAGCGTGGCGAGGTCGAGGGACACCATCTCCGTCCACGGCGGGACGGTGAACGTCCCTGGTCCGGTTAAAGCTAGCCCATGCCCGGGTCCGGGACCACGCCGGACACCCCACCCCTGCAGCCGTTACACTCGGCCGAGATGCCTGACGCCAAGTCATCCGGTGGGGTCACGCCCCGGTGAATGCGAAGCCTGCCAGCCCGGCCGCGCTGCGCGAGGCGGCGCTGGCCGTGGTCGCCCACCTGCACGGCCTGCGCGTCAACGGCCTGTGGCTCGAACCGCCGGCGGGCGGCCACGAGCTGCTCGACGTCCTGCGCTACGGCCTCGACCTCGAGCGCCTCGACCTCGAGCAGCAGTTCCTGGCGGCGCTCAAGCGGGCCGAGGTGGTGCTGGCCGGCGGCCTCGCGCTCGAGCGCTACACCGACGCACCCTCACGCCCCGGGGAGGCCGAGGCGATCGCCGAGGCGATCCTCGCGCGGCTGTGCGCCAGCCGGCGCCAGCGCGAGACATTGCACGCCTTCGCGCGCAGCCGACTCTTCGACCTGCTCGATGAGCCCGCCAACCGGGCGATGATCGAGGGCCTGGCCGTGCAACTCGACGCCCGCGGCACCCTCGACCGCGACGACTTCATGCTGATCGCGCTGCGTGCGGTGAAGGTGCCGATCTAACACCGATGTAACGACGCCGATGGCCGTCAGCCGGGGTGGCGCCTACGCTGGGCGTGGAGGAAGCCGATGGATGGAATCTGGGTGCTCGGCCTCGCCCTCGCCGAGCGCACGCTGGCGCTGGCCTGCATCGGCCACGTCGTTCTCAACAAGCGCGACGTCGGCTCGGCGATCGGCTGGAGCGGGCTGGTCTGGCTCGCCCCGCTGGTCGGCTCCCTGCTCTACGCCCTGCTCGGCATCAACCGCATCGAGCGCCGCGCCGCGCGTCTGCGGCATGGCCGCGGCCGCCGCACGATACCGACGGGTGACGGCGGCGCACGCGTCGCCGACGCGGGTCTCGCGGCCCTCGCGCCGATCGCGCGCCTGGTCGACCGGGCCGCCGGCGTCCCGCTGACCGCCGGCAACCGCGTCGAACCGCTGCCCGACGGCGACAGCGCCTACCCGGCCATGCTCGACGCCATCGCCAGCGCCGAGTGCAGCGTCGGCCTGGCCACCTACATCTTCGACCACGATCGCGCCGGCGCGCGGTTCATCGAGGCACTGGCCGCGGCACACCAGCGCGGTGCCGACGTGCGCGTGCTGATCGACGGGGTCGGCAAGCGCTACAGCCACCCCCCGGTGTTGCGCGAGCTGCGCCGGCGCGGCGTGCGCACCGAGGCGTTCCTCGAATCGGCGCTGCCGTGGCGCAACCCCTACCTGAACCTGCGCAACCACCGCAAGCTCCTGGTGGTCGACGGCCGCATCGGGTTCACCGGGGGCATGAACATCCGCGAAGGGTGCCTGCTGCAACTCGCGCCGCCGCACCCGGTGCGTGACCTCCATTTCCGGCTCGAGGGCCCGGTGGTGCAGCAGCTGGTCGAGACCTTCGCCCTCGACTGGGAGTTCACCGCCCGCGAGCGCCTGCCCGACGCGGCGTGGTACCCCCCGCTCACCACGCCTGGCATCTGCCTCGCGCGCGGCGTCGCCGACGGTCCCGACGAGGATTTCGAGACCATCACCCAGGTGCTGCTCGGGGCGCTCGCCGCGGCGACCCGGCGGGTGCGCATCTGCACCCCCTACTTCCTGCCCGACCCGACGCTGATCGCCGCGCTCAACACCACCGCCCTGCGTGGGGTGGCGGTGGAGGTGGTGGTGCCGGCCAGACCCAACCTGCGCTTCGTGCACTGGGCGTCGATGGCGCAGATGGGACTGCTGTTGCCGTCGGGCGTGCGCGTCTTCGAGACACCGCCACCGTTCGACCACACCAAGCTGATGCTGGTCGACGACGCCTGGGCGTTCGTCGGCTCGTGCAACTGGGATGCGCGCAGCCTGCGGCTCAACTTCGAGTTCAACGTCGAGTGCTACGACCAGGCGCTGGTCGCCGCGCTCGACCGCCTCGTCGACACCCGGATGCGCGAGGGCCGCGAGCTTACCCAGGCGGCGGTCGATGCCCGATCGCTTCCGGTGCGCCTGCGCGACGGCGTCGCGCGCCTGTTCAGCCCGTACCTCTAGGAGACCCCCTCATGCACAAGCCCACGCTACGATCCGTCGCGCTCCTGCTGGCCCTGTTCGCCGCCTGGCCCGGGTCCGGACAGGGCCAGACACCCCCGTCGGCCGCGGAGCGGGCCGCCTACACCGGCCTGTTCCGGGCCGTG
>JBFIFF010000067.1:0-8261 GCA_041602955.1 Gammaproteobacteria bacterium
CAGTCGAACACCACCTCGACCTGCGCACCTTCGGCAACCTGGATTACGCCACCTCCCGACGCGATGCGTTCGGCGACGGACGACAGCGCGTCGATCCGGAGCCCGAGCAGGCGTGCCGCGCCCCCGGGAATCGAGCCACGAAGCTCGCCGAACACGCGTGCGGCGAGTCGGGCATGGCGCTTGCCTGCGGAAGATTTGCCGCGACGCAGGGCAAAGCCGGCACCGGCGAGATGGATCAAGCCACGCAGCAGGTCGCCGGTGGCACCCTGACGTCCGCAGGCGTGCCAGGCCTGCTCCCACGCCTCGTGGGCTTCCCAGTAGTAGCCGTGGTTGAACAGGTCGACGCCGCGCAGGTACGGCGTCCATTCGCGCCAGCGCGCGAGGCCATGGTACGTGCCGTCGCTGGGCGTGGTCGCTTGCAGGTGACCACCGGGATCACGCGTCGGGTGCGGAAAACGGCCGGGCAGGTAAGCGTACGGCGGTAGCGGCAGGTCGGGCAGGTAGCGTGGGGGGCGGGTGGCCATGCCGACTGACTCAGACAACACGAGCGACGCAGTCCATCCCAGCCGATGCGCTGCAGGATTGGGAGTGACGTGGTTTCCCAGAGGAGAAAAGCACGAAGCCCGGGTGCGGACACCCGGGCTTCGACGGTTTGGTGGGCCGTGTAGGATTCGAACCTACGACCAATTGATTAAGAGTCAACTGCTCTACCAGCTGAGCTAACGGCCCTGTTTTGTATCGTCCGGCCAGGAACCGGAAATTGGGGTGAGCGATGGGGATCGAACCCACGACCACCGGAATCACAATCCGGGGCTCTACCAACTGAGCTACGCCCACCATTGATTCCCTGGTCACGGCCGTGGCCGCGACAATTGGCACGCCCGGCAGGACTCGAACCTGCGACCCTCGGCTTAGAAGGCCGATGCTCTATCCAGCTGAGCTACGGGCGCATGTCGATGTCGATCAGCCGACGCAACTGCGTCTGGTCGGGGTAGAGGGATTTGAACCCCCGACACCCTGCTCCCAAAGCAGGTGCGCTACCAGGCTGCGCTATACCCCGATGGCGCGGGATCATACCACAGCACATCAGTCGCTTACCGCGCGCAGACCGCGCATGATACGCGCAGCCCCAAAGGGGGTCAATCGGGCTTCGCGACGCCTTGAGGGGGGGTCGCGGGGCGTGAGAAAATCGTGTCTTACCGGGGGGAGGCGTCATGACCGCACGGTTGCTCGACGGCAAGCAGATCGCGGCCGAGGTGCGTGCGGCCGTCGCCTCAGGGGTGGCCGGGCGCATCGCCGCGGGACGGCGCGCGCCGGGCCTGGTCGTGATCCAGGTCGGCGACGACCCCGCATCGCGCGTCTACGTCGGCAGCAAGCGCCGCGCCTGTGCCGAGGTGGGCTTCCACTCCGTGGCCCACGACCTGCCCGCCGACGTGGGCGAGTCCGAGTTGCTCGCGCTGATCGACCGCCTGAACGCCGACCCGGCGATCGATGGCATCCTGGTGCAACTGCCACTGCCCGCCGCGATCGATGCCGACGCCGTCATCGAACGCATCGACCCGGCCAAGGACGTCGACGGCTTCCACCCCTACAACGTCGGTCGCCTGGCACTGCGCACCCCGAGCCTGCGCCCGTGCACACCGCGCGGCATCATGACCCTGCTCGGGCGCACCGGCATCGAGCTGGCCGGCCGCGACGCGGTGGTGATCGGCCAGTCCAACATCGTCGGCCGACCCATGGCGCTGGAGTTGCTGCAAGCGCGTTGCACCGTGACCGTGTGCCACTCGCGCACCGCCGACCTGGCCGCTCACGTCGGCCGCGCCGAGGTGCTGGTCGCCGCGGTCGGGCGCGCCAACTTCGTCCCCGGCGCCTGGGTCCGGGACGGTGCGGTGGTGATCGACGTCGGCATCAACCGCCTGCCCGACGGCCGCCTGACCGGCGACGTCGAGTTTGCGCAGGCCAGTGCGCGCGCCGGCTGGATCACGCCGGTGCCGGGCGGGGTCGGGCCGATGACGGTGGCGACGCTGCTCGAGAACACCCTCGACGCGGCGAACCGGCGCGACGAAATCGGCGGCTGAAACCACCCGCCGCCGCTGCAACGGCAACTCGCCCGCCTGACCGGCTGAGCAGGCCGCCTCGCCGAGGGCTCAGGCGCGCCGCCAGGCCGTGCCCCCGGCGCCGTCCTCGAGCTCGATGCCGGCGGCCTTGAGCTCGTCGCGCAGGCGGTCGGCAGTGGCGAAGTCGCGGGCCTGGCGCGCCGCGTTGCGCAGTTCGATCGTCGCCTCGATGGCCGCGTCGTCGAGGGCGCACGCGGCGCCCGGGCCGGCCTGCAGGAAGGTGACCGGGTCCTTCTGCAGCAGGCCGAGCACGCCACCGAGGGTACGTAGGGTGTTGCCCAGCAGGGCCGCGCGGGCCGGGTCGGCATCGCGCGCGCGATTGATCTCGCGGGCCACCTCGAACAGCAGCGCAACCGCCCCGGCGGTGTTGAAGTCGTCGTCCATCGCCGCGACGAAGCGTGCGCGGCAGTCCGCGTCGACGCCGTCGTCGGGCGGCAGGTCGCGCAGCGCGGTGTAGAGCCGCTCGAGTGCCCCGCGCGCCTGGCCGAGCGCCTCCTCGCTGTAGTTCAGCGGGCTGCGGTAGTGGCTGTTGACGATGAAGTAGCGCACCTCCTCGGCGCGATAGCGCCCGAGGATCTCCTTGATGGTCAGGAAGTTGCCCAGCGACTTCGACATCTTCTCGTCGGCGATGCGCACGAAGCCGTTGTGGATCCAGTAGTTGGCGAACGGCTCGCCGGTCGCCCCCTCGGACTGCGCGATCTCGTTCTCATGGTGCGGGAACTGCAAATCGTGGCCGCCGCCGTGGATGTCGAAGTGGTTGCCGAGTGCCGCGGTCGACATCACCGAGCACTCGATGTGCCAGCCGGGCCGCCCCGGACCCCATGGCGAAGCCCAGTTCGGCTCCCCCGGCTTGGCCGCCTTCCACAGCGCGAAGTCGAGCGGGTCATCCTTGGCCTCGGCGACCTCGACGCGTGCGCCGACACGCAGGTCCTCGACCTTCTTGCCCGAGAGCTTGCCGTACGCCGGGAACGCGCTGACGTCGTAGTAGACGTCGCCGTTGGCCGCGACGTAGGCGTGGCCGTTGTCGATCAGGGTGCCGATCATCGCCAGCATGCCATCGACCGCGTCGGTCGCCTTCGGCTCGTGGTCGGGTGGCAGCACGCTCAGTGCCGCGCAGTCGTCGTGCATCGCACTGATGAAACGCGCCGTCAGGTCGCGGAAGTCCTCGCCGTTCTGGTTGGCGCGGGCGATGATCTTGTCGTCGATGTCGGTGATGTTACGCACGTAGGTGACGTCGTAGCCCGACCAGCGCAGGTAGCGCGCGATGACGTCGAACACCACCAGCGCCCGGGCGTGGCCGAGGTGACAGTGGTCGTAGACCGTCATGCCACAGACGTACATGCGCACCTTGCCCGGTTCGATGGGCTCGAACGGCTGCTTGGTTCGGGTCAGGCTGTTGTGGATCGTCAGCATCGTGCTCTCCGTCCCGCGGCCGGGCGCCGGGCATGATACCGGGAACGCTCGGCGCGCCACAAAGTGCCACGCGACGCGGGTGTTCCCGGGCGGTGAATCGCCTTATCATTCGCAACCCCGTTCGCCGACAGGGAGTCCCCACATGCGCGCGCCGAAAATCCTGCTCGCCCCCCTCGCCCTGCTCCTGGCCACGCTGGCATTCCCGGCGGCGGCCGAACCGCCCCGCGTGCACCTCGAGACCTCGCTTGGCGATATCGAGATCGAACTCGATCCCGTCAACGCCCCGGTCAGCACCGAGAACTTCCTCACCTACGTGCGCGACGGCTTCTACGACGGCCTGATCTTCCACCGCGTGATCGCCAACTTCATGATCCAGGGCGGTGGCTTCACACCTGACATGCAGCCGAAGGCCACCCGCGCACCGATCAAGAACGAGGCCACCAACGGCCTGCGCAACGACCGCGGCACCCTCGCCATGGCCCGCACCGGCGTGGTCGACAGCGCCACCGCGCAATTCTTCATCAATGTCGTCGACAACGCCTTCCTCAACCACCGCGCGCCCGATCCGCGCGGGTACGGCTACGCGGTGTTCGGCCGCGTCACCTCGGGCATGGACGTGGTCGACAGGATCCGTGCAGTGCCGACCGGCCAGGCGGGTCCGTTCCGCGACGTGCCGCGCGAACCGGTCATCATCATCCGTGCCAGCGTGGTCGGCGAGGCCGCGCCAACGGCCGAGAAGAAGGCCCAGTGAACCGATCCACCCTGTTCATCTCCGACCTGCACCTCGACCCCGAGGCGCGGCCCGAGACCGTCGCGCTGTTCCTCGACTTCGTGCGCGGCCCGGCACGCGCCGCCGAGCAGCTCTACATCCTGGGCGACCTGTTCGAGGTGTGGGTGGGCGACGACGACGACTCGCCCGGCTGGGAGGTGATCTTCACCGGCCTGCGCGACCTGGTCGCCGCCGGCGTCCCGACCAGCTTCATCAGCGGCAACCGCGACTTCCTCGCCGGCAAGGGATTCACCGAGCGCAGCGGCTGCACGCTTCTCCCGGACCCGTCGGCCGTCGACCTGTACGGCGTGCGCACCCTGCTCGCGCACGGCGACCACCTGTGCATCGACGACGTCGAGCACCTGCGTTTCCGTGCCCATGCCGCCAAGCCCGAGGTGCGCGCGGCCTTCCTCGCGCGGCCGCTTGCCGAGCGCCAGGCCGAGGCGCGGGCGATGCGCGAACGCAGCATCGCCGAGAAGCAGAACAAGCCCGAGGCGATCATGGACGTCAATCCAGGGGCGGTGCAGGCGGCGCTGGCGGACCACAGCGCGCGGCTGCTGATCCACGGTCACACCCACCGCCCGGCGCTCCACGGCACGCCGCTCGAGCGCGTGGTGCTGGGCGACTGGGACACACGCGGCTCGCTGCTGCGCTGCACGGCAGACGGCGACGTCACGCTGACCTGCCTGCACCCCGACTTGCGCGAGGAGACGCTGGCGACGGCGCGACTGCCCGGCCGGACCTGAGCGGCCCGCCCCGACGGGCCGACCTACCGCCCCCCGTCCCCCCGGGGTGCCAGGCGCAGCCCGAGCGCGAGGTCCATGACGTTGGTCCCGGTCGGCCCGGTCTGCAGCAGGTCGCCGGCCGCGGCAAGGAAGGTGCCCGCGTCGGCGCGGCCCAGGTGGTCCTCGGCGGATGCCGCATGCAGTTCGCCCCGGGCCACAGTGCCGCCGTCGACCAACGCGCCGGCGTCTTCGCCCGGGCCGTCGGTGCCGTCGGTGCCGGCGGCGAGCAGCATCAGGTCGTCCCGCCCGGCCATCAGGCGGGCAGCCGCCAGCGCGAGGTGCTGGTTGCGCCCGCCGCGCCCCGGCGCCTCGGGCAGGCGCACCGTGGTCTCGCCGCCCCAGACCAACAGACCGGGCGGCCCGGCCTCGAGTTCTGAGACCAACAGCCGCGCCGCGTCGACGGCGTCCCCGTCGAGTTCTCCGTCGCCCCCGCGCACCGGGTAACCCAGCGCGACGCCCGCGTCGCGTGCCGCGGCACGGGCATCGGCGTTGCACGCGACCAGCACGGTCTCGACGCCATCGGGCCGGCTGTCGATCACCTCCCCGTCGCCCTGGAGTGGCGCGCGCGCCCAGTCGGGCAGCGCCGCGGGCAACGGCGCCGGCGGCACGCGGTCGGGCACCAGGAGCCCGGAGCCGACCACCGCCGGGTCGTCGCCGGGCACATCGGAGATCAGCAGGTTCAATGCCGGGCGGCCACGCAACCAGCGGCGCAGGCGCCCGCCCTTGATGCGCGAGGCCGCCTTGCGCACGCGGTTCATGGTGCCGATGTCGTAGCCGCCGGCGAGCAGCCAGTCGGTCAGGCGGCGCAACCAGGCCAGGTCGCAGCCGTCGGGCAGCACTTCGACCAGGCTCGACGCGCCTCCCGAACCGAGGAACAGGAAGCGCGCCTCGTCGGGGGCCGTCTCGAGGTAGGCGATCAGCGCGCGCCCGGCTGCCAGGCTCGCCGCGCCGGGCACCGGGTGCTCGCTCTCGAGGTAGGCCAGACGCCTGGCGCGCGCCAGCTCGGGATCGCCGTGCCCGGTCTTGCAGATCACCAGGCCGTCGACCACCCGCGTGTCGAGCGCGTCGAGAGCGCCCAGCGCCATCGAGGTCGCCGCCTTGCCGACCGCGACCAGGTGCAGGTCGCCGTCGGGAGGGTGGCGCTCGAGGTGACGGCGTACCGCCGCGCGCCCCTCGACCGCCGCAAGCGCGGCGCGGTAGATCGTCAGCAGGTCTCGGCGCGGGTCCACGCGAGGACTCAGGCCGGGCCCTCGTCGAGGCGCGCGATCAACAGCGCCATCTCCAGCGCCTGTTCGTAGTTCAGGCGTGGATCGACCAGCGAGCGGTAGTCGCGGTGCAGGTCGCCGTCGGCGAGACCGCGCGCACCGCCGGTGCACTCGGTGACGTTGTCGCCGGTCAGCTCGAAGTGGACGCCGCCCAGGCGGCTGCCGCAGTCGCGGTGGATGCGGAACGCCCGCTCGAGCTCGTCGAGGATCGCCTCGAAGCGGCGGGTCTTGAAGCCGTCGTCGGTGGTGCGCGTGTTGCCGTGCATCGGGTCGCTGACCCAGAGCGGGGCGCGGCCGGCGCGGGTGACCGCCTCGACCAACGGCGGCAGGTGCGCCTCGATGGCGCCGGCTCCGAAACGGTGGATCAGGGTCACCCGCCCCGGCTCCCGCTCGGGGTCGAGACGTTCGAGCAGCGCGACCAGCCGCTCCGGCTCGAGGTCAGGGCCCACCTTGATGCCGAGTGGATTACGGATGCCGCGCAGGTACTCGACGTGGGCGCCGTCCGGGTCGACGGTGCGCGCGCCGAGCCACGGCAGGTGGGCCGAGAGGTTGTAATAGCCGGGGCGCTTCGGCGTGGTACGGGTCTGTGCCTGCTCGTACGGGAGCAGCAACGCCTCATGGCTGGTGAAGAAATCGACCCGCCCCGAGTCCCCCGCCGGCTGGCCGGAGACGGTCTCCATGAACTGCAGCGCGCGACCGATCTCGGCGACCACGCGCCGGTACTCGGCCGCGGCCGGCGCCAGGTCCATGAACTCGAGGTCCCAGTTCTCCGGGTGGTGCAGGTCGGCGAAGCCACCGTCGACCAGCGCGCGGACGAAGTTCAGCGTCAGCGCAGAGCGGGTGTAGCCACGCAGCATGTTGAGCGGATCGGGGGTGCGCGCCTCGGCCGTGAACTCGGGACGGTTGACCAGGTCGCCGCGGTAGGAGGGCAGCGCCACCCCGCCGCGCGTCTCGAGCTCGGCCGAGCGCGGCTTGGCGTACTGACCAGCGAGGCGGCCGACGCGGGTCACCCGCCGCTGCAGCCCATGCACCAGCACCAGGCTCATCTGCAGAAGAATCTTGAGCTTGTCGGTGATCACCCGCGGCGTGCACTCGCCGAAGTGTTCGGCGCAGTCGCCGCCGTGGAGCAGGAAGCGCCGGCCGGTCGCCGCCTCGGCGAGCTGGCCGCGCAGCGCCTCGACCTCCCAGCTGGTGACCAGCGGCGGCAGGGCGGCGATCTGCGCCACGACGGCGTCTACCGCGTCCGGATCGGGGTAGGTGGGCTGCTGCAGCGCCGGGCGCTGACGCCAGCTGTCGGGTGACCAGGTCATCATGGTTTCGCGCTGTCGAGGGCAGGGGCCGCCGGGAGCAGGCAAAGGTACCACGGTCGCGGCGCTCAGCGTCCGTCGCGGCGCACGCACGCGCGCACCCGGTCGTCCAGCCAGCGGTCGAACGGCAGCAGCACACCGAAACCGATCGCGAAGTAGAGCGCGAGGGTCGGGCCCAGGCCGAGACCCAGCGCCCGCATCGCCCACAGGCTCAGCGCGAGCACCAGCAGCCAGGCCAGCACCACGACCAGGTAGAAGCGCCAGGTGGTGCGCGGACGAAACGGGATGCCGCACGCGCTGCAGACGTGGCGTCCGAGCGGGGCGCGGAGGTAGCGGCTCCAGGTCAGCGGCTGATCGGCATCGCAGCCGGGGCAGCGCACGGATTCCGGCTCAGCCGCCGAACTCGTGCTCGTAATCCTCAATGGACGCCCGGATCACTTTCTCGGCGTGCTCGCGGCCGTAGGTCGGGCCGATGGTCACCTCGTGGTCCTGCTCCCCGGGGATGAGCTTGTAGGTCAGGAAGTAGTGACGCAGGCGCTCGACCAGCGCCGCCGGGAACTGCGACACGTCCGTCACGGACTTCCAGACGTTATCGCCTTCGAGCA
>JBFIFF010000068.1:0-8239 GCA_041602955.1 Gammaproteobacteria bacterium
CTGTTCGGTGGCCTCGACGCTGAGGCGCTGGATGCCATCGCTGCGTTCTGCCAGCCGCTGCACCTCGCCGACGGCGGTCTGCTGATCGCCGAGGGGCGTCCGCATACGGCAGACCTGTACCTGGTCGTGGATGGGGAGTTCGACGTCATCACCCGCCACCCGTCCAAGCCGGACGAGCGCATGACCCTCGGCAATCTCGGCTACGAGGTGGTCGGCGAGATCGCCTGGCTGACCGGGGCCTCGCGCAGCGCGACGGTGCGCTGCCGCGGGGACCTGCTGGCGGTGTGCGTCGACGGCCCCAAGCTGATGGCCTACCTCGAGGGGCACCGCGAGGTGGGCTTCGAGGTCATGCGCCGAATGATGCGCGCCCTGTCCCAGAAACTGATCGACGCGAACTTCTTCCTCATGTGACATTTGGGATGTCCGCGGGTCTACGAACGAGAGGTGGTTGAAGATGGGTATCCTCGATGAACTCAAGAAAGAGGCCGAGAACAAGAAGGCCAAGGAAGACCAGGAAGAGCTGGTCCGCGAGGAGCGCGAGCGCTACATGCGCGAAATCCTCGACCCGGCCATGCGCGGCCTGTTCACCTTTTGCCACGATCTCGCCAAGCACCTGAACTACGTCAACCCCGACATCGATGCGCACTACCGCATCCCCGGGGTGCGCAACGTGCAGGACTTCAAGCAGGGCGAGTACTTCGTCGAGGACTACCACGAGGGGACGTTCACTATCCGCTTCGTGTGCAGCAACAACCAGAAGTACCGCATCCAGACCAGCACCGACGCCGACCTCGACCGGATCAAGGATTTCCTGTGGCGACGTGGCCTGCGCTACCAGGCACGCGAGTACTTCGACTCCAGCTACAACAAGGCCGGCGAGTTCTACGTCGAGGGGCGCGTCCAGGTCGACATGCAGTTCAGCGCCCGCCAGGACGCGCAGGCCATCGAGCTCAAGCTCAGCAACTACGGCGATTTCGAGACCCAGACCATCTCCATCGACCCGGCCGACGTCGACGAGCGTTTCCACGACGAGCTCGGCCGCTTCGTCATGCGCCAGCCCAACCGCCTGCTGGACTACAACAAGTTCCGTTTCACCGACGAGCAGCGCCAGAAGCTGCGCCAGCAGCTGCGCGAGCAGTTCATCAAGGGGCTTGGAGGTGACGCCGAGCTGCCGTCCGACCTGGACGGCGAGCCGGCCGAGAGCAAGCCCGCCGGCAGCTCGATCCTGGGCAACCTGTTCCGGCGCGAGAAATGATTCCGGCCCCGCGGCCCACGCTCCCGGGCGCTTCGGGGGCGAGCGTCTGAGCGTCCGGTGGACAACGTCCGCGAACACTGGCAGCAGGTCTACCGCGAACGCCAGGCCGACGAGGTCAGCTGGTACCAGGCCCACCCGGGCATTTCGCTGCGCTTGATCGAGGCCACCGGCGTCGGAGCCGACGCCCCGGTCATCGACATCGGTGGTGGCGCCTCGCGCCTGGTCGACTGCCTGCGCGAGCGTGGCTTCGGAGACATCACGGTTCTCGACGTGGCCGCGAGCGCCCTGGAGGTCGCCCGCAGTCGCCTCGGGGCGATGGCCGACGAGGTGACCTGGATCGAAGCCGACGCCACCCGGTTCACGCCGACGCGGCGCTACCGGCTGTGGCACGACCGGGCGGTGTTCCACTTCCTGGTCGACGACGCCGATCGTGCCGGCTACCTGGCCGCGCTGCGCTCCGGGCTGGAACCGGGCGGTGCCCTGGTGCTGGGCACCTTCGCGACCGGGGGGGTGCGGCGCTGCAGCGGCTTGCCGGTGCGCCAGTACGATGCCCCGGCGCTGTGCGCCGAACTCGGCGATGAGTTCGAACTCCTCGACGCGACGCGCCAGGTGCACCGCACCCCGGACGACGTCGAGCAACCCTTCGCCTGGTTCCGCCTGCGCCGACGCGCGGCAGCCTGAGCGGTTCCCCGCGCGCCCCGACTCTGCGATGATGGCGCCCCGCCGGCGCCCGGCCGAGACCCGCGATGATCCTCAACGACGACGGCATCGAGAGCATCCCGCTGCGGGAGTTCACCGAGAAGGCGTACCTGGATTACTCCATGTACGTCATCCTCGACCGCGCCCTGCCGCACCTGGGCGACGGCCTCAAGCCGGTGCAGCGGCGCATCGTCTACGCCATGTCCGAGCTCGGCCTGTCGGCCGCGGCCAAGCACAAGAAGTCGGCGCGCACGGTCGGCGACGTTCTCGGCAAGTTCCACCCCCACGGGGACAGCGCCTGCTACGAGGCGATGGTGCTGATGGCCCAGCCTTTCGCCTACCGCTACCCGCTGATCGACGGCCAGGGCAACTGGGGCTCTCCCGACGACCCGAAGTCGTTCGCGGCAATGCGCTACACCGAGGCGCGGCTGGCACCGTTCGCCGAGGTCCTGCTCGCCGAGCTCGGCCAGGGCACGGTCGACTGGACGCCCAACTTCGACGGCACCCTCGAGGAGCCGCTCCTGCTGCCCGCGCGCCTGCCACACGTGCTGCTCAACGGCACCACCGGCATCGCCGTCGGCATGGCCACCGACATCCCGCCGCACAACCTCCACGAGGTGGTCGCCGCGTGTATCGCCCTGCTCGAGAAGCCCAAAGCCGGTCTCGACGAGCTGATGGGACACCTGCCGGCTCCCGACTTTCCCACCGAGGCGGAGATCATCACGCCTGCCGAGGAACTGCGCGGCATCTACGAAACCGGCAACGGCTCCCTGCGCCAGCGCGCGGTCTGGGAACGCGAAGACGGTGACATCGTCGTTACCGCGCTGCCACACCAGGTCTCGGGGGCGCGGGTGCTCGAGCAGATCGCCCAGCAGATGCAGGCGAAGAAGCTGCCGATGGTCGAGGACCTGCGTGACGAGTCCGACCACGAGAACCCGACCCGCCTGGTCATCGTGCCGCGCAGCAACCGGGTCGACCTCGAGGCGTTGATGTCGCACCTGTTCGCCACCACCGACCTCGAGCGCAGCTACCGGGTCAACCTCAACGTCATCGGTCTCGACGGCCGTCCCGGGGTGCGCAACCTGGTCGAGATCCTGAACGAGTGGCTCGGCTTCCGCCGTGCGACGGTGACGCGTCGCATCGAGCACCGCCTGGCGCGGGTCGACGAGCGTCTGCACCTCCTCGAGGGGCTGCTGGTCGCGTTCCTGAACATCGACGAGGTGATCGCCATCATCCGCGCCGAGGAGCGACCCAAGCCGGTGCTGATGGCGCGCTTCGGCCTCACCGACCGCCAGGCCGAGGCGATCCTCGAACTCAAGCTGCGCCACCTGGCGAAGCTCGAGGAGATCAGGATCCGCGCCGAGCAGGAGGCCCTGGCCGAGGAGCGCGACCGGCTGCAGGCGCTGCTCGACTCGCCGCGCAAGCTGACGCGGCTGATCCGCGACGAGCTGCGCGCCGATGCCGAGCGCTTCGGCGACCCGCGCCGCTCGCCGCTGCGCGAGCGCGCCGTCGCGCAGGCGCTGGACGAGACCGCGCTCACCCCGAGCGAGCCGGTCAGCGTGATCCTCTCCCGCGCCGGCTGGGTACGCGCGGCCAAGGGTCACGACATCGATCCGGAAGGGCTCGCCTACCGTGCCGGCGACGGCTTCCTGGCCGCCGCACACGGCCGCAGCAACCAGCTCGCGACCTTCCTCGACTCGACCGGACGCTGCTACTCCCTGCCGGCGCACTCCCTGCCGTCGGCGCGCGGGCAGGGCGAGCCACTGACCGGACGCCTGAGCCCCCCCAGCGGAGCCACCTTCGTCGCCGTGTCGATGGCCCAGGCCGGGGAGTCCGTCCTGATCGCCTCCGATGCCGGCTACGGCTTCGTCACCGCGGGCGAGAACCTGGTGGCCAAGAACCGGTCGGGGAAGGTGCTGCTGACCCTGCCACGCGGTGCGCGCGTGCTGCCGCCGGTGGCCGTCACCGATCCGGCCAGCGACCTGCTCGCCGCGGTGAGCAGCGCCGGTCGGCTGTTGCTGTTCCCGGTCGCGGAGCTGCCGGTGATGACGCGCGGCAAGGGCAACAAGATCATCGCCATCCCCGGGGCCAGGGTCGCCGCGCGCGAGGAGTTCGTCACCGCGCTGGCCTGCGTTCCTGTCGGTGGCAGCCTGACGCTGACCTGCGGCAAACGCCACGTGACCCTGAAGTCGTCCGACCTCGAACACTACCGCGGTGAGCGTGGGCGGCGCGGCGCCCTCCTGCCGCGAGGGTTCCGCACCGTCGACGGTGCCGAGGCGCGTTGAGGGCGCCGCTTGCCGTGGTTCCCCGGGACGGTATGATCTGGGGCCGCCGTTGGCGCACGGGACGCCACGCGCTGGAGCGAGCATGAGACTGATCCGACCCTTCGCCGGCCTGCGTCCCGTCCCCGGACGCGCTGCCGACGTTCTCGCCCCGCCCTACGACGTGCTCACCAGTGCCGAGGCGCGCGTCCGCGCGGCGGGTCGGCCGTGGAGCTTCCTGCACATCTCCAAGCCGGAGATCGACCTGCCGGAGACGACCCCGCCCTACGACCCCGCGGTCTACGCCCGGGGGCGGGCCAACCTCGACGCGCTGCTCGAGGCCGGGGTGCTGCGACGCGACCAGGAACCGCGCCTCTACGTCTACCGGCTGCAGGCCGGCGCACACGTCCAGACCGGGCTGGTGGCGGCTGCCTCGGTGCCCGCCTACGACGCCAACCTGATCCGCCGGCACGAGTACACCCGTCCCGACAAGGAGGACGACCGGGTGCGCCAGATCGACGCCCTCGACGCCCAGACCGGACCGGTGCTGCTGGCCCATCGCACGCACGAAGGGGTACGCGAACTGGTCGCCGCGGCGAGTTCCGGGACGCCGGAGACCGACGTGACCACCGGGGATGGCGTCCGCCACACCCTGTGGGTGATCGACGACGCGGCCCGCATCCAGGCCCTCGGCGCGCTGTTCGACCCGGCCACGCCCGGGGCGGTGGAGGCGCTCTACATCGCCGACGGCCACCATCGTTCGGCCGCCGCGTCGCGGGTCGCCGCGCAGCGGCGCGAGCGTGGCGGGGCGGAGTGGAGCGGTGACTGCGAGGGGTTTCTCGCGGTGCTCTTCCAGGCTGACGAACTGCGCATCTTCGACTACAACCGCGTGGTGCGCGATCTCAACGGCCTGTCGCGCGAGGCGTTCCTCGAGCGCGTGTCCGAGCGCTTCGAGGTCGTGCCGAGCGCCGACCCGGTGCGACCGGCGCGTAGCGGCGAGTTCGGCATGTACCTGCCGGGGCAGTGGTACCGGCTGCGCCTCGACGTCGACAAGGCGGAGGCGGGCGATCCGGTGGCGCGGCTCGACGTCAGCCTGCTCGCCGGCCACCTGATCGAGCCGGTGCTGGGCATCCACGACCCGCGACGCGACCAGCGCATCGACTTCGTTGGCGGCATTCGCGGGCTCGACGAGCTGGAGCGGCGCGTGGATGGTGGCGGGATGGCGGTCGCGTTCTCGCTGCACCCGACGACCCTGGAGCAGCTGATGGCGGTGGCCGACGCCGGCGAGGTGATGCCACCCAAGTCGACCTGGTTCGAGCCCAAGCTCGCCGACGGGATGGTCTCCTACCCGCTGTGTCGTGGGAATACCGGGACGTGACCGGCGCGGGCGGTCTCAGTCGTTGCGGTCGAGGTCGTCGAGGACGTTGTCGATGCTGCCGTTGAACACCGCCATCTCGATGTCGCCCATCTCCTCGCGGCCGATGCCATCGAACGGACCGGACCAGTCCTCGGGTGGGTCGGAGGGGTTGATCTCCAGTTCCTTCCACGCATCGAGTTCGATCTCCTCGACGTCGCCGTCGAAGTACTGGATCTCGACCAGCCCCTCCTCGGGGTCGTAGGCGACCACCTCGAAGGTCTGCTGCTGTTGGGTTCGGTACCAGTCCCCGATGCGCGGTTCGTAGCTGGGCATGACGCGTCCCCTCCCGGCTCACAGGGCCTCCGCGACCCGTTCGGCGTGCGGGGACCTTCTGCCGTGAGCCTAGCCTACGCCGGGGAGGGCGCAAGCGGAAGGGGGCCGGTCCGCCCCCCCGGGCGGATCCCGTGGTCACGCTGAGCGCAGACACGCAGGCCACCGACGGCCTCTCCGGGCTGCTGGTGATGGTCCCCGAGTGCGACGCCGACCGCGTCCGGTCGGCCTGGCGCCACCTGGAAGAGTGCGCCCGTTCGCGTGGCGCGGACGATGACCTGCGCGATGCCCTCGCCGTGGCGCGAATCCTCGCCGACCTGCATCTGGACACCGAATCGCTGTGCGCGGCGCTGCTGCACGCACCGGTGGCACGCGGCGCGCTGTCACTCGATGCGGTGCGCGAGGAGTTCGGCGGGCGCACGGCGAACCTGGTCGAGGGCGTGGTGCGCATGGACACCATCCGCGACCACGGCTTGGCCGACGGGGATGCCGAGTCACGCGCCCGCCACACCGAGAGCCTGCGCAAGATGCTCATGGCGATGGTCGAGGACGTGCGCGTGGTGCTGGTCAAGCTGGCGGCGCGGCTGCAGGCGATGCGTGGCCTGCGCGACCGTCCCGAGGCCGAGCGGCGCCAGGTCGCCGAGGAGACCCGCGACATCTTCGCCCCGCTGGCCAACCGTCTCGGCATCTGGCAGCTCAAGTGGGAACTCGAGGACCTCGCGTTCCGCTACCTCGAGCCCGACACCTATGCGTCGATCGCCCGCTCGCTCAACGAGAAGCGTGATGAGCGCGAGCGCTTCATCGAGGACATCAAGGCGACGCTGCAGCAGGAACTCGCCGCCGAGGACATCAAGGCTGAGATCAGCGGGCGGCCCAAGCACATCTACAGCATCTGGCGAAAAATGCAGCGCAAGAACCGCGGGCTCGAGGCATTGTTCGACATCCGCGCGGTGCGGCTGCTCGTCGACGACGTCAACGATTGCTACGCGGCCCTCGGCGTCGTGCATAAGCTGTGGCCATACCTGAAGGGCGAGTTCGACGATTACATCGCGAATCCGAAAGACAACAACTACCGCTCGCTGCACACTGCCGTCGTCGGACCCGAAGGCAAGACGCTCGAGGTGCAGATCCGTACCCACGACATGCATCGCCAGGCCGAGCTCGGCGTCGCCGCGCACTGGCGCTACAAGGAAGGCGGCAGCGCACCGGCGGCATTCGATCAGAAAATCCGCTTCCTGCGGCAGATCCTCGAGCCGGCCGAAGACGGTGGCGAACTGCTCGAGCAGATCCGCGACGATGTGTTTGAGGATCGTGTCTATGCAGTCAGCCCGAAAGGCGATGTGGTCGAACTGCCGGCAGGCGCCACGCCGCTCGACTTTGCTTACCACGTCCACACGATGGTCGGGCACCGCTGCCGCGGCGCCAAGGTCAACGGTCGCATCGTGCCGCTGACCTACAGGATCGCGACCAGCACCTGCGCCAGGGACGTGAAATTCTCGAGCGCGAACTTGCGCGCCTGAACATGAAGGACACGCCGACCGACAGCATCGCGCGGCAGCTGAAGCAGAAAGACACCGAGGCGCTGTGCGTGCTGCTCGGCGCCGGCGAACTGACGGCCGCGGCGATCGCAACGGCGCTGCACCAGTTGCGCGGTGACGACCTGCCTAAGCAGGTGCGCGGCAAGAAGCGCCGGCGTCGCAAGGGTACCTCGGGTGGCGTCGCCGTCAGCGGCATCGGCGACCTGATGTGCAACTACGCAAAGTGCTGTCGCCCGGTTCCTCCGGAAGCGATCACCGGCTACATAACACAGGGCCGCGGCGTCTCGATACATCGCGAGGACTGCGGTAATTTCCTGGGACTGAAACGCCGCAGCCCGGAACGCGTCATCGAGGTGAACTGGGGCGATTCCGACGAGGACAACTACCCGGTCGACCTGACGATCCGTGCTTTCGACCGCAGCGGCCTGCTGCGCGACATCACGCTGGTGCTGTCCGACGAAAAAGCCAACATCGTCGACATGACGACCAAGACCGACAAGAAGTCGATGGAGACGATCATCAGCGTCAGCGTAGAGGTGCGGGACTTGCCGACGCTGAGTACAGTAATCGCGCGCATCGAACAAATCGCCAATGTCTCATCGGTGAGCCGGACGCAGTGACGGGGCAGCACATGCATGGGTCCTGCTCCTTCGGAACCCCACTCCATCGCAGGACCCATGCGTGCACTGCCCCGCCCGGTCTCATCCGATACGAAAGGCAATTTGCGAAGTTGCGTTTTCCGATGGCGACGTCCGGGCGGCACGACAATACTCGAATGCCAACCACGTAGCGGGGCCCC
>JBFIFF010000069.1:0-8141 GCA_041602955.1 Gammaproteobacteria bacterium
ACGTAGCCGACCGGCAGGGCATCAATATCGGCGCGGAGCAGTAGGGTCGCCCCCGCGGGCAGCTCATCGAGGACCGCCCGGGCGAACCGCTCCGCCCAGTCGTAGTGATCGCGCCGGTTCTGCCCGAGGTGCACGACCAGCGGCAGGAGGATCAGCGCGGCCAGCACGAGACCATGGATCGAGGCCCGGCCCGCCGGGGTGGGCAGCCGTTGGAGCCAGCCCCCCAGACGTGCCGCACCGAGCCCGGCCCACAGCGCCACCACCCCGTAGGCAGGCAACGGGTAGACGCGGTAGACGAACTCGTTGAGCACGGAGTGCTCGCGGTCGAGCAGCAGGATCAGCAACAGCGAGACGCACAGCGACCCGGCGAGCAGGGCGAGAAGCACGCGGCGGTGCCGTCCCGATGCGCCCAGCCCGAGCAGAGCCAGCACTGCACCGTATGGAGTGAGCTGTTCGAGCAGGGCGCGCCCCTGGAAACGGAGGAAGCCAAGCTTGTCGCTCCAGCCGACACCCAGCTCGTGGTCTGCCGCGGCGTAGGTGCTGCGGCTGACGAACAGGAGGAAGCGCTCGAGTCCATCGAACGGCCCGAAGAAGCTGATCTCCGGGTCCATCGCGGCGCGCAGGTAGAGCCAGGCGTAGGGCAGCAGTCCCATCCCGAGGCCGAGCAGCACGAGCGGCAGGCGTCGCAGCAACGGCCCGAGGACCGGCCACGCCAGCAGCAGGTACGCCGGGCTGAAAAGCACCAGCAGCGGCCAGTGGTTGCTCAGGCCGAGTCCGTACAGGAGCCCCAGCACGAGGGCCTCCGTCCGGCCGACGCGAACCGGCCCGCCCTCGGCCTGCCGCGCGGCGAGCCGCAACAGCAGCCACGCCAGCAGGAAGGTGACGAAGGTGTTGAGGGTGTAGACCTCGGCGATGATCGCCTGCGACCAGAAGGCCTCGGAAAAACCGTAGGCGAGCGCCGTCGCGGTGGCGATGGCGCGCGAGGGCACCAGGCTGCGGGCGAGGCCCCAGAGCACCGCGCAGGTGAGCCCGCCGAACAGCGCGCTGACCAGGTGCACGCGCCAGGCCACGCTGCCGAACGGCAGCTGCGAGAAGAGGTGGCCGAGCAGCGTAAAGACCGGGTAGCCGGGCGGGTGGGCGATGCCGTTGAAGTAGCTCGCCATGAGGAAAATGCCGTCGTCCTCGAGCGCGACCGTGCGCGGCGCACACCAGGCGTAGAACAGGAACAGGCCCAGGGCGACCAGGGCCGGCCAGGCCCACTCGTCGCGCAGGCGCCACGCCTCCGGGCCGGGCCGTGCGGGCGCGCTCATTCCTCCGCGGCCGGCTTCGATCGCGCGGTGCGCCAGGTGAAGGTCGCGGTCACCGCGTAGTTCCACACCGCGCCGGCGACGGCACCCAGGAACCCGGCGACGAACCAGGGGAAGGCGCGCTGGAACAGGAAGTCGGCGAACTCGACGTTGATCACCGCGCCGATACTGCAGGCGAGGTAGAAGGTCAGCAGGCCGCGCCACAGCGCCAGGCCGTGCAGGCGCTGGTCGTGGTAGGTGAAGACGTTGTTCAGGAAGTAGTTCGAGGTCATCGCGACCAGGGTCGCGGCGGCCTGGGCGAAGATGAAATCGACCGCCATCGCGCGGTGCAGCAGTCCGAGGATCAGCAGGTGGATCGCGACCCCGGTCATGCCGACGCCGACGAACAGCACGAAGCGCACCGGGACGTAACGGCCGAACAGCTTGTCCGCGATCAGCACCAGGTACTCCCACACCACCATGGTGTCGAGCTTGCTGTCACCGTGCTGGCGCGCGCGCATGCGGTAGGGCAGCTCGGCCACGCGCACGTCGCGGCGGCCCGAGGCGAGCAGGTCGAGCAGGATCTTGAACCCCTTGCCGGAGAGGTCGTGGGCGACGCGGTCGAAGTAGCGACGCTGGAGCATGAAGAAGCCGCTCATCGGGTCGGTGACCTTCGCCTTGAGCACCAGCTGCCCCAGGGCCGAGGCGATGCGGCTGATCCAGACCCGGCCCGAGGCGAGGTCGCCGGTGCTGCCGCCACCGGTGTAACGGCTGCCGACGACCACGTCGGCCTCGTCGGCGCGGAGCTTCTCCAGCATCCCTGGCAGCAATGCCTCGTCGTGCTGCAGGTCGGCGTCCATGACCGCGACGTACGGGGCGGTGCTGGCCATGACCCCCTCGATGCAGGCCGAGGAGAGACCCCGCCGCCCGATGCGCCGCAGGCAGCGGACCCGGGCGTCCTGCCGTGCGATGCCGTGCACCGCTTCGGCGGTGCCGTCGGGCGAGTCGTCGTCGACGAACAGCACCTCCCACGCCACACCGTCCAGCGCTCGGTCGAGCAACTCGACCAGCGGCCCGACGTTGGCGCGCTCGTTGAAGGTGGGGACGACGACGGTCAGTTCGATCGGCACGGCTGGACTCCGGGCACGCGCCCTGCCCGGCGGTGCGCCGGGCCGGTTATACCTGACCCCCCTGGGGCAAACAAGGAACGGCGCCCCGTGCCAGGTCCAGTTCGAGGTAGACGGTCCCGGGATGGGGGTTGGCGTAGTAGGCCGCGATCGGGTGGAAGCCAAGTTCACGGTAGACGCGCAGCGCCGCCGCCATCCCGGCCAGGGTATCGAGGCGCACGGCCCGGTAGCCGAGCTCCCGCGCCGAGGCGACCAGGCACCCGGCCAGCTGCCGGCCGAGACCCTGCCCGCGCCACGCCGGATCGACGTAGAGGCGCTTGATCTCGGCGCGCCCCGCCCCGAGCGGACGCAGCCCGCCGCAACCCACGGCCCACTCGCCCGACCAGGCCAGCCAGAGTACCCCTGCCGGCGGGGCGTAGGCCCCGGGCAGGCTGGCGAGTTCGTCGTCGAAGCCCTGGAAGTCGAGCGTTATCGGCAGCTCCGCGGCGTAGGCGCGGAACAGCCGCGACGCCTCTCTCACCCCCGCCGTGTCAGCGACCGGCGCCAGCCGACAGACCACCGCCTCGCCCACATGCTCGACCATGTCCGCACCATACCGCATCACATGAAGCGCAACCAATTGAAATAAAGGAACAATCATTCGGGTGCGCCTTGCGCGAACCGCACCGCCATGCTAGGAAGGGTCCACCCTCCCACGCCGCCCATCCACCATGGTCCGACACGCTGCGCTGCTGCTCCTCGCCCTCCTGCTGCCGCCCCCGGTCGCGGCCGACCAGGAGGTGCGCATCACCGCCACGCTGCCCGAGGTCGAGGTGCCGACCGCGGACGGGCCGGTGGTCATCCGTCGCGACCAGGACACCTTCTCCACCATCGACCCGAACTACTCGATGACGTCGCGGCCCTGCCCGCCGTTCTGCATCCAGCCCATGGTCCCTGCCCCCGGCGTCACCCCCGTCGGCGAACTCGAGCTGATCGAGTTCCTGCGCAGCGGGCGTGGCCCGCTGATCGACGGCCGCACCGACGACTATTACCTGCGCGAGACCATCCCCGGGGCGATCAACATCCCCTACACGGAGATGTCCCTGCGCCTCGACGAGCTCGGTTGCGCCCGGGTCGGGGAACGCTGGGACTGCCGGGAGGCGCAGGAGGTGTTGCTGTTCTGCAACGGGGCGTGGTGCGGGCAGTCGCCCACGGCCATCCTCGCCATGCTGCGCGAGGGCTACCCGGTCGAGCGGATCTTCTACTACCGGGGCGGCATGCAGGCATGGAAGTCGCTCGGCCTGACCACCGTGGAGGGAAACTTCTAGCCACCGCCCGGGCGTTGATCCAGGTCAACGCGAACCAGGCCACATGAACTAGGATGGAATTCGAAGCGAGCTGATTCTGGACTTCCATCCCTCTGCCCGGCGCCCGACGCCGGGCACTTTTTTGGATGTGTCGCATGCCAGACCCACTCTCCAGGCCCGTCCTCACCGTCCTCGGCGCCGGCCGCCTCGGTCGTACGCTTGCCCGGCTGTGGCACGACCGGCGCGTGTTCGCGATCGGCGAGGTCGTGGCGAGCCGTCGCACCTCCGCCGAACAGGCGACCGATTTCATCGGCACGGGCCGGCCGCGTGCCGCGGGCGACCCCCTGGCGCCGGTGCAAGTGGGCCTGATCGCGGTGCCCGACGACCGTCTCGGCGAGGTCGCGGCCCAGCTCGCCGAGTCCTCGCCGCTGGCGCCGCAGGCGCTGCTGTTCCACTGCAGTGGGGCGCTCGGCTCCGGAGAACTGGCACCGCTGCGGGAGCGAGGGGCCCTGGTGGCCAGCGTCCACCCGATGCACAGCTTCGCCGATCCTGCGCGCTCCCTGACCGGGTTCGCCGGCACCGCCTGCGCCCTCGAGGGCGACGCCGCTGCGCTGGATCGACTCGTCCCGGCCTTCGCCGCGATCGGGGGCCGGCCGCTACTGATCCACGGCGAGGCGAAACTGCTCTACCACGCCGCCGGCGTGTTCGCCTCGAACTACGTCACCGTGCTGCTCGACGCTGCACTGCGCCTGCTGGATGGCGCCGGCGTGGCCGAGGACGACGCGCGACGACTTCTCGAACCGCTGGTCTACGGTGCGGTCGAGAACGCCCTGGAGCTCGGCCCGGGGTCCGCCCTGACCGGGCCGGTGGCGCGCGGCGACGCCGCGCTGGTCGCCCGTCAGGCTGCGGCGGTGGCCGGCGACGACGCCGCCCGCGGCGCCCTCTACCGGGCGCTGGCCGAGGCCGCGACGGCGCTGGCGGCAGGGACGGGTCGGCTCGACCCGCAGCGGGTGCAAGCCCTGCGCACGGCCCTCGACGCCGCGGCTCAGCCGGAGAGCATGCGCACGCCGACCACGCAGAGCGTCGCGGCGAAACCGTAGCGCAGCCAGCGCGGGTCGACGGCGTGGGCGATGCGCGCGCCGAGCGGTGCGAACAGCATGCTCGCCAGCCCCACCAGCAGCCCGCCGGGTAGGTAGAGGTAACCGAGCGCGTGGCGCGGCAGGGCCGGGTCGCCGAACCCCGCCAGCGCGAAGCCCAGGCTGCCGCCCACCGCGATCGGGAAGCCGATCGCCGCCGAGGTGGCGATCGCCTGGCGCACAGGCACGTTGCACCAGACCAGGAACGGCACGCTCATGCTGCCGCCGCCGACCCCGACCAGCGCCGACACGGCCCCGATCCCGATCCCGACCGGGGCCAGCCCCGAGACGCCCGGCAGCGTCCGCTGCGGCCGCGGCGGTCGACCGAAGGCGAGGTTGGCGGCAAGCAGCAGGGCGAAGCAGCCGAACCAGCTGCGCAGCACCGCCCCGCTCATGGCGTCGGCGATCGCCGCCCCGAGCAGCGCGCCGACGACGATGCCTGGCGCGATGCGCCCGACCACGGGCCACAGCACCGCCCCGCGCCGGTGGTGGGCGTAGACCGACGACAGCGCCGAGAAGACGATCACCGTCAGCGAAGTGCCGACCGCGAGATGCATGGTGAGCGCCGGCGCGACCCCCTGCAGCCCCAGCGCGAAGACCAGTGCGGGCACGATGATGATCCCGCCACCGATGCCCAGCAGCCCGGCCAGGGTGCCCGACAGCATGCCGGTGACGGCGTAGATCAGCAGCAGTTCGCCCACCCACCCTTCCTCAGCACCACGCCTGTCCAAGAGTCGGGACTGGACCATCCGTCGGCCCCGGGCCACCATGAGCGCCCCTCAACGCAGGATGCGGCATCATGCCCTACAAACTGACACGCTACGAGGACCTCGACGTCGGCCAGCGCGCGAGCTTCACCAAGACCATCACCGACGCCGACCTCGGCCACTTCGTCGCCCTCACCGGCGACACCAACCCGCTGCATGTCGACGAACCCTTCGCCGCCGGCACCTTCTTCGGCGGCCGCATCGCCCACGGCATGCTCTCGGCCTCGCTGTTCTCGACCCTGGTCGGCCTGCACCTGCCCGGTATCGGTGCCATCTACCGCTCGCAGACCCTTGAGTTCCTGCGCGCGGTCCGTGTCGGCGACACCCTGACCGCCTGGTTCGAGGTGACCGCGGTCGACGCCGCCGCCGAGCGCATCGATCTCGCCAGCTGGATCGAGAACCAGCGCGGCGAGCGGGTCGTCGAGGGAAAGACGGTCGCCTCGCTGCTGCGCGGCTGAGGGGCGGGGGAAGATGGAGCTGGCGACAGGAGTCGAACCTGCGACCTACTGCTTACAAGGCAGCCGCTCTACCAACTGAGCTACGCCAGCGTGGCCTGAGATTCTAGCAACCCCGGGCCTGGCGATCAGCCGCAGTCGCGCACGTAGCGGCCGAGCATCGGGTAGGCCTCGCCGAGGCGTGCCCACGCGGCATCGCTGAATTTCTCTGACGCGGCCTCGTCGAAATCGAGCCAGTACTGCGTCTCCTGGCGGTAACGCAGCACCAGCCGGGGGTTGAAGCCCAGCTTGCGGATGCGCGCCTCGAGGGCCTCGGCGGCGGGCCGCCCGTGGAAGAAACCGAGGCTGACCGCATTGCGGTACTCGCCCGTGCCGACGACGAAGCTGTCGATGCCACGCTGCTGCAGCTCGGCGATCCGCGCCTGGGCATCGGCGAGGTTCGGTTGTGCGGGCAGCAGCACCCAGTAGCCATAGAGATCGCCACGCCGCTCCTCGGTGCGCACCGTCGCACCGAGCCCGCCGGCGCCGAGCTCGCCGAGCACCCGCTCGACCAGCAACCGGTCCTGCAGGGTGCCCAGGCTGTAGCAGATCGCCACGCGTCCGGGCACGGCTGGGGCGCCCCCGGCAGGGGGCCGGTTTCCGTCACCTCCGGAGGACGCCGTCCCGCCATCTTCCTCGCGGCCGACCGCCGGCGTCGGCGGCAAGCGCGCCACCTCGAGCCGGGCCGGGTCGGCCTCGGCGACCAGCGTCAGCCCGCTGCCACGGCCCTCGCCGAGCCCCCCCGGCAACCGCAGGACGCCGGCGTTGTCGGTGCCGAGGGACAGGTACAGCGCCAGGTTGGCCAGCAGCAGGACGCCGAGGAGGATCCGCATTGCGGCCCGTTCCGCAACGCCGCCCTAGGCGGCGATCTCCCGCAGGTTGCATCCGCGCCGGTCCAGTTCGGCCAGGCCCTCGAGCACCAGGTGCGGCCGGTGCGTGTACGGGGTGCCGAGCAACGGCAGCAGCCCCTCGGCATCACCGCCCGTGAGCACGCCCTGCACCGCCCCGCCGAGGCGTGCGCGGATGTCCACGGCGACCCGGTCGAGCAGCGCGGCGAGCTGGTAGCGGACCCCGGTGCGGACCGCGTCCCGGGTCGTGTCGGCCAGGTCGAGCCGCGGATCATCGTCCCGGCCGCCCTCGGCCGGGCCGATGCGCCCGGTGCGCCGGTCGAGGCTGGTCCGTGCCAACGCCAGGCCGGGCACGATCAGGCCGCCGAGGTGGGTGCCGTCCGGGGCGAGCCCGTCCACGGTGACCGCGGTGCCGGCATCGACCACGCACAGTGCCCGATCGGGCATGGCGACGCGCGCGCCGACCAGGGCTGCCCAGCGATCGGCACCGAGACGCTCCGGCTCGCGGTAGGCGTTGCGCACGCCACCGCCGCGCCGCCCGGGCACCACACCGACCAGCGGCACCGGCCAGCGGTTGCGCAACCAGCGGATCATGCGCCGGCTCGCCGCCACGTCGGCGACGCTGCAGAGCAGGATGCGTTCCGGTACTTCGATGGCGCCGAGCGCGGCCTCGAGGTTCGCCTCGAGCCCGGGGCCGTCGTAGCCGACCGCCGTTCCGGGCAACAGGCCGTCGCGACCCGAAAGCGCCCACTTGAGCCGCGTGTTGCCGGCGTCGAGCAACAGGGTCATCCGCCCCCCCGCAGGCTCACCTCGCCGCCGTGGTGGCGCCGCACGATTCCGTCGCGCTCGAGCAGCAGGGCGCCGTCGCGATCCACGCCGCGGTGGCGGCCGACCACCTCGTTCGCCCCGGAGACCAGCCGCACCTCGCGCCCCGCCAGGATGTCGAGACCGTTCCACGCGTCCAGCCACGGCGCCAGCCCGGTCTCCGGGTAGTCGGCGAGCAGCGGCAGCAGGCGGTCGATCAGCTGGCCCGCCAGGCGGTTGCGCGGGGGGGTGGCCGCACCCAGCTCACCCGCCAGGTCGCACCACGGCTGGTCGATCGCCTGCGTCGCGGCGTCGGGCGGCATGCGGACATTGAGGCCGAGGCCGACGACCACGCAGCAGCTGCCGCCGCTCTCGCCGGTGCTCTCGAGCAGC
>JBFIFF010000070.1:0-8136 GCA_041602955.1 Gammaproteobacteria bacterium
CGGCCAGAGCGGGGCGTCGCCACCCGGGTGGTATGATCGCGCCGACCCCGCCACCCCCGTGATGCCCCGGCCCGATGCGCCCGCGCGACCTGTTGACCTGGACCGGCTTCGGCCTGCTGCGCCTGCTCTCCTTGCCGCCCTGGGCGTGGCGCCTGCGCCTCGGTCGCGGCGTCGGCCGGCTGCTCTACCGTGTCGCGCCGCGCCCGCGCCACGTTGCCCGCGTCAACCTCCGGCTGGTCCGCCCGGACCTCGACGACGCCGGGATCGAGGCGCTGCTCAGGCGTCACTTCGTCGAACTGGGCATCGGCCTGTTCGAACTCGGTCTCGCGTGGTGGGGCAGGCCCGAGACGGTGGCGGCACTGTTCGACGTCGAGGGGTGGGAGCATCTCGAGGCGGCCCGCGCGGGCGGACACGGCGTGATCCTGCTCACCCCGCACTTCGCCAACCTCGAACTCGGCGGGCGCTGCATGGCCCAGCGGGTGCCGATCGTCATCACCTACAAGCCGGACAAGGACCCCTACGTCGACCGGCGCATCCGCGCCAACCGGCTGGCGCTCAAGTCGACGGCGGAACACGATGTCCTACCGGCGCGAGACGTGCGCGGCATGCTGCGCATCCTGCGCCGCGGCGGGGTGATCTGGTACGCGCCGGACATCAACTACAAGGGCCGCGAGCGGATCTTCGCCGACTTCTTCGGCGTGCCGGCGGCGACCGCGCCGCACCCGTCGCGCATCGCCGCGAGCGGCGGGGCGCGGGTGGTGCCGTATGCCCTCTACCGGTGCGACGACGGCCGCTACCGGCTGGTGATCGAGCCCGCGCTGGAGGGGTTCCCGAGCGGCGACGAGGCGGCCGACACGCAGCGCCTCAACCAGGCCCTCGAGGCGCTGGTCGCGCGGCGGCCGGAGAGCTACCTGTGGATCATGCGCCGCTTCCTGACCCGGCCCGACCCGCAGGCCGACCCGTACCGGAAGGGGACGGTCTAGCCCTGGCCCGTCACGCTTCCTGGCCGACGCGCACCGCGAGCACGTCGCACGGTGCGCCGTGCAGCACGGCGTTGGCGGTCGAGCCGAGCAGGAGCGCGAGACCGTGGCGGCCGTGGCTGCCGACCACGATCAGGTCGACGCCGTGTTCCTCGGCGGTGCGCTTGATCTCGGCCCCGGTCGAGCCGAGCACCACCCAGCGCTGGGCGTCGTCCAAGCCGAGTTCGCCGGCGAGACGATCGAGATTAGCGCGCGCCTCCTCGATGAGGCGCCCGTCGACGTCGACCGGCTCGGCCAGCATCATGTCGTTGGAGAGCTCGAGCGGCACGTAGTCGACGACGTGCAGCAGGCTCAGGCGCGCACCGTAGCGCGCGGCGATTTCCACGGCACGATCGCCGACGTGTCGCGATTCGGGTGCGAGATCGGTGGCGAGCAGGATGTGGCGGTAGTCGTCCATGTGGCCCTCCCGCGGCCCGTGGCTCCGTATGAATTCTAGTGGCTGTGGTGTAATCTCGCACCCGTTCCCACGTGATACCAAGCCATGCCCGAATCCCTCCGCGTCGCCGTCGTCGGGGTCGGCTACCTCGGCCGTTTCCACGCCAAGATCTACTCCGAGCTGGCCGGCGTCGAGCTGGTCACCGTGGTCGACACCGACCCGGAGCGCGCCAGGGCCGTCGCCGAGGAGTACGGCTGCGCCTGGACCACCGACGCGATGGAGCTTCCCGGCGCCATCGATGCGGTGAGCGTGGTCGTGCCGACCCGCGACCATCTCGCCGTGGCCCGGCCACTGCTCGAGGCGGGCATCCACATGCTGCTCGAGAAGCCCATCGCGCGCACCACCGAGGAGGGCGAGGAGCTGGTGCGCATCGCCGACCAGCGCGGGGTCCTGCTGCAGATCGGCCACGTCGAGCGCTACAACGCCGGGGTCATGGCCCTCGCCGCTCACGTCCACGAGCCGCGCTTCATCGAGGCGCACCGCATCGGCGGCTTTCCGGCGCGGGCCACCGACGTCGACGTCGTCACCGACCTGATGATCCACGACATCGACATCATCCTGTCGCTGGTCGGCGCACCAATCCGCACGGTCTCGGCGGTCGGCCTGCCGGTGCTGACCAAGCACGTCGACATCGCCAACGCGCGCCTCGAGTTCGACAACGGCTGCATCGCCAACGTCACCGCGAGTCGTGTCTCCAACCAGACCCTGCGCCGCATCCGCATCTTCGAGGCGCACAGCTACGAGGCGCTCGACTTCATCGAGCAGAAGGGCGAGGTGGTGCGTGCCATGCGCCACGCCGACCAGGAGTGGCCGGAGATCGTGCGCGAGCCGTTCGGCATCGAGCCGCGCAAGCCGCTCGACGCCGAGCTCGCCGACTTCGCCGCCAAGGTGCGCGAGGGTGGCACGCCGCTGGTCGACGGCCGCGCCGGCCTCGAAGCGCTGCGCGTCGCCCAGCTGATCAACCGCCGCATGGCCGAGTGGAAGGAGCGGTCCCTGTGAGCCAGTCGCCACCCATCCCGTTCCTCGACCTCGGCACCGAGTTCGCCGAACTGGCTCCGCGCTGGCAGGCGGCCCTGGCCGAGATCGGCGCACGTGGCGCCTTCATCCTCGGCCCCAACGTGCAGGCCTTCGAGCAGGAGGCGGCCGCCTATCTCGGTGTCGCGCACGCGGTCGGTGTGGCCAACGGCACCGACGCGCTGGTGCTGGCGCTGCGCGCGCTGGACATCGGCCCCGGTGACGAGGTGATCACCACCCCGTTCACCTTCTTCGCCTCCGCCGAGGCGATCTCGACCGTCGGCGCCACCCCGGTGTTCGCCGACATCGACCCCGGCAGTTTCAACCTCGACCCCGCCAGCGTCGCGCAGCGCATCACGCCGCGCACGCGTGGCCTGATGCCGGTGCACATCTTCGGCCATCCGTGCGACATGGACGCCCTCGGGGCGCTCGCGTCCGAGCACGGCCTGCGCGTGATCGAGGACCTGGCCCAGGCGTTCGGGGCGGAGTGGGGCGGGCGCCGGGTCGGCAGTCTCGGCGACGCCGCCGGGACCAGCTTCTACCCGACCAAGGTGCTCGGTGGGTACGGCGACGGCGGCATGCTGTTCTGCCGCGAGGCCGAGGTCGACGCCCGTGTCCGCCACCTGCGCAACCACGGCGCGACGGCGCCGTTCGTGCACGACGTGGTCGGCTGCAACAGCCGCCTCGACGAGGTGCAGGCGGCGCTGCTGCGCCTGAAGCTGGCACGCCTCGAGGAGGCGGTCGCCGGCCGCCGCGCGGTGGCCGCCGCCTACGGCGAGCGCCTGGCCGACGTCGACGGGGTGGTCACGCCGCCCGACCCCGCCGGCGGCCGCCACGCCTACAACCTCTACACGATGCGGCTGCCGGGCGGGCGGCGCGACGCGGTTCGCCGGCATCTCGGCGAGCACGGCGTGCCCACGTCGCAGTGCTACCCGCAGGGGCTGCACCTGCAGGCGGTCTACGCCGACCTCGGCTACCGCCCCGGTGACCTGCCGGTGATCGAGCGCGCCTGCACCGAGACCCTGTCGTTGCCGATTTTCCCGGGCATGAGCGAGGCGCAGGTCGACCGCGTCTGCGCGGTGCTCGCCGAGGCCATCGCCCGCAGCTGACCGTGCGGCCACGCCGCCGAGGAGACGTCCATGCGCCTGCGCTACTCGCCCACCTCGCCCTACGTGCGCAAGGTCACCGCGACCGCCCACGAGCTCGGACTGTTCGGGCGTCTGGAACTGGTGCCGACCAACCCCTGGGACCCGGCCTCCGACCTGCCCGGGGAGAACCCGCTGGGCAAGGTGCCGACGCTGGTTCTCGACGACGGCGAGGCGCTCTACGACAGCCCGGTGATCTGCGCCTACCTCGATGCGCTGGCCGGTGACCGGCTGATCCCCGCGTCGGGCCCGACGCGCTGGCGGGTGCTGCGCGACGAGGCGCTCGGCGACGGCGTGCTCGACGCCGCGGTGGCGCTCTTCGTGGAGCGCAACCGGCGCGCGGAGGGCGAGCGCAGCGCATGGTGGGAGCAGCTGCAGCGCGACACGCTGACCCGCTCGCTCGACGTCATGGAGGGGCTCGCCGCCGGCCCAGACGACCCGCCGGACCTCGGCCAGCTGACCTTCGCCGTCGCCATCGGCTACCTCGACTTCCGCTTCCCCGACCTGCACTGGCGCCACGGCCGTCCCAACCTCGACCGCTGGTACGAGGCGTTCGCCGACCGCCCGTCGCTGCAGGCCACGATGCCGCGCGACCCGGCCTGAAACCTGGCGCCAAACGCGCCTTGGCGTAGTCCCCCGCGGCGCGAACAGCATGCCGACCGGCGAGAAGGCTCGGCCGGTGAAGCCTGACCCCGCCGCGTTCCGCTGCGACGGAGAGGGGGCTTCGTGGGCCGTCCCGGCGTGCGGCTGGGCGGGATTCCGCCAGTTTTGCGTATGCGTTAGGCCAAAGTCCGCACGCCCAGTTCGGTAAGGCGAGTTGGGGAGGCAGCCGTACGGGCGATGATTCCGCGATGCAGAACTGGCATGTCACTTGAATGGCTGCTAGCTTCCAAACTCCTCCAGCGGGTCGTCGGATACCACCATGAACAAAGATCTGCGCGAGAGCGCGCTGCACTACCACCGCTATCCGAAGGCCGGCAAGCTCGCCATCCAGGCGACCAAGCCGCTGGCCAACCAGCGTGACCTCGCGCTGGCCTACTCCCCCGGGGTCGCCCACGCCTGCGAGGCGATTGTCGAGGACCCGGCCAACGCGGCCCTCTACACCGCGCGCGGCAACCTGGTCGCGGTGATCAGCAACGGCACCGCGGTGCTCGGGCTGGGGCCGATCGGGGCGCTGGCGTCGAAGCCGGTGATGGAGGGCAAGGCGGTGCTGTTCAAGCAGTTCGCCGGGATCGACGTGTTCGACATCGAGATCGAGGAGCGCGATCCGGCACGGCTGATCGACACCATCGCCGGGCTCGAGGCGACCTTCGGCGCCATCAATCTCGAGGACATCAAGGCCCCCGAGTGCTTCGAGGTCGAGCGCACGCTGCGGGAGCGGATGAACATCCCGGTCTTCCACGACGACCAGCACGGCACGGCGATCACCACCGCGGCCGGTGTGCTTGGCGCGCTGCGACTGGTCGACAAGCGCATCGAGGAGGTGCGGCTGGTGGTCTCCGGCGCCGGTGCCGCGGCGCTCGCCTGCACCGACCTGCTGGTGGCGATGGGGCTCCGGCAGGAGAACGTCATCCTGACCGACCGCCACGGCGTCGTCTACCAGGGCCGCGTCGAGGAGATGGATCCGTACAAGGCGCGCTACGCCATCGCCGACGACGGCCGGCGCACGCTCGATGAGGTCATCGAGGGCGCCGACATCTTCCTCGGTCTCTCCGCGCCGCGCGTACTCAAACCGGAGATGGTGGCGAAGATGGCACCGAAGCCACTGATCTTCGCGCTGGCCAACCCGACACCGGAGATCATGCCCGAGGAGGTCAAGGCGGTGCGCGACGACGCGATCATCGCCACCGGCCGCTCCGACTACCCGAACCAGATCAACAACGTCCTCTGCTTCCCGTTCATCTTCCGTGGCGCCCTGGACGTGGGCGCGACGACCATCAACGAGGAGATGAAGGTCGCCTGCGTCGAGGCGATCGCCGACCTGGCCATGGCCGAGGTCTCCGACGTCGTCGCCGACGCCTACCGCGACCAGTCGCTGACCTTCGGGCCGGAGTACATCATCCCCAAGCCGTTCGACCCGCGGCTGATCACCGCGATCCCGCCGGCAGTGGCCAGAGCGGCGATGGCGAGCGGTGTGGCGACGCGGCCGATCGAGGACTTCGACGCCTACCGCGAGTCACTCGCACGCTTCGTCTACCGCTCCGGCACCTCCATGAAGGGGGTCTTCCAGGTGGTGCGCGAGAACCCGCGCCGGCTGCTGTTCACCTGCGGGGAGGACGATCGGGTGCTGCGCGCGGTGCAAACCCTGCTCGAGGAGCGCACCCGGCCACCGCTGGTGATCGGGCGCCGCGACATGGTGCGCACGCGGCTGGTCGACCTCGGGCTGCGCATCCGTCCGGGCAGCGACTTCGAGCTGATCGATCCCGCGCATTACGACGGCTACCCGGCGCTCGCCGAGGGCTACCACGACCTGATGGGCCGCCGCGGTATCTGGCCGTCGGACGCCGAGGGCATCCTGCGCGGCAATCCGACCGCACTCGGCGCGATGCTGCTGCGCAGCGGGGAGGCCGACGCCATGATCGCCGGGCCGATCGGGGCGCTGCGCGACAACCACCAGCACGTGCTCGACATCATCGGCCTGCGCGAAGGGGCGCGGGTCTCGGCGGCGATGCAGCTGCTGATCACCGACAAGGGCTCGTTCTTCATCACCGACACTCACGTCAACTACGCGCCGGAGGTCGACGAGCTGGTCGAGATCGTCCTGATGGCGGCCGCCGAGGTGCGCCGCTTCGGCATCGTGCCCAAGGTGGCGCTGGTGTCGCACTCCAATTTCGGCACCTACGACAACCCGTCGGCGCGCCGTCTGCGCGCGGCGCTGGCCGTCGTGCGCGAGCGCGAGCCGGAGCTGGAGATCGACGGCGAGATGCAGGTCGACGCGGCACTGTCGGAGGAGGTGCGCCGGCGCAGTTTCCCGAAATCGACCCTGGTCGGACAGGCCAACGTGCTGGTGATGCCCAACATCGACGCCGCCAACATCGCCTTCAACGCCCTGAAGGTCCTCGGTGGAGGGGTTTCGGTGGGGCCGATCCTGCTCGGCATGGCGCGCCCGGTGCACATCCTCAACCGGACGGTGACCACGCGCGGGACGGTCAATCTCGCCGCGCTGGCGGCGGCGGACGCGGCGGTCTCCTAGCGCGCGGGTCAGCCCATGATGGTGTCGTCGATGCCGATCTCGGCGATCTGCAACTCCATGATCTTCTTGATGGCCTTGCGGTCGGTGTTGGTCAGGTCGCCCTGGTTGAGCGCCAGCGTGCCCATGGGGGCGATCACCTGCACCAGCCGGCAGCCGAGCTTGATGTCGAACGGCACGCTGTTGCGGGTGTAGGTCATGGTCAGGATGCCCATCTCGCCGGGATTGATGGGGTTGCTGCGGTATTTGTTGAAGTCGCCGCTGCTGAAGTTGGCCGAGGTCGGGCTGAGCGACTTGACGTAGCCGCGCAGCATGCGTCCTCCGGCGAATTCGAGGCTACCGTTCAGCGTTACCGCTTTCGCGCGTAGGGCCATGGCCTGGTCACTCCTCTCCGGTCCGGTTCTCTAGCACTCCTTTACTCCCGTTCCCGGGGCGGCGCAAGCGCTTTCCACGGGCAGGTTGGCGAGTGCCGCGAACTCCGCCAGCGACAACGTCTCGGCACGGCGTCCGGGGTCGATCCCGGCGGCCTGCATGGCGTCGGCGTCGAGGTGGTCGCGCAGGCTGTTGCGCAGCGTCTTGCGCCGCTGGGCGAAGGCGGCGGCGACCAGCGCGCGCAGCCGCGCCGGTTCGGCGACGGCCACCGGCGGCGTGGCGTGCGGCACCAGGCGCACGACGGTCGAGTCGACCTTCGGCGGCGGGCGGAAGGCGCCCGGCGGCACCTGCAGCAGCGGGGTGACCATGCAGGCGTACTGTGTCATCACCGAGAGCCTGCCATAGGCCTTGCGGCCGGGGGCGGCGGCGAGGCGCTCGACCACTTCCCTCTGCAGCATGAAGTGCATGTCGGCGATGGCCTCGCACTGCGCGAACAGGTGGAACAGCAGCGGCGTCGAGATGTTGTAGGGAAGATTGCCCACCAGGCGCAGCGGGCCCTCGGTGGCGAGCGTGCGGAAGTCGAAGGCGAGGGCGTCGCCCTCGATCAGCGTCAGCCCCACGTCGGGCGGGAAGCGGGTGCGCAGTCGGGCCACCAGGTCGCGATCGAGCTCGATGGCGGTCAGCGTGCCGGCCGCCGCCAGCAGCGGGTCGGTCAGCGCGCCCTCGCCCGGGCCGATCTCGACCAGCCGCTCGTTGGGTCGGGGGGCGATGGCGGCGACGATCCGCGCGACGACCGTCGCGTCGCGCAGGAAGTTCTGGCCGAAACGCTTGCGGGGGCGGTGGTGCAATGGGGCCAGGCCTGCCGTTTGAACCAGGACGGATTATGGGGCGTGGGAGCTGCCCCTGCCCACGGCGCCCTCAGCGGGTCGCTGCGGGCAG
>JBFIFF010000071.1:0-8061 GCA_041602955.1 Gammaproteobacteria bacterium
GATGGGATCCTCGGGGCCATGCTCCTGATCGCCGACACCCTCGGGGGCGAACTGGTTGAGAACGTCGCGGCCAGTCGCCCTTCCGGCCTCGAAGGACGGCTCGGCAGGCGTCTCGTCGTCATCGACGCCGATCGATGGCTTGGGTGCGCGGTCGATGGCCGCCCTGGCGCCAACCACGGCCGCGGCGGGCGCGGCGTCGAACGCGGCCTCGACCTGCTCCGGCGCGGTCTCGTCGGCATCTTCCCCACGGGCTGCGGCGCGCCGACGGGAAACGATCACGCCGACCAGGGCGAGCAGGATCGCCGCCGCGCCGCCGAGCAGCCACGGGTCCTCGAACAGGCCCGGCTCGGGCGCGGGGGGCGGCGGGGGTTCGGCGGGCTTGGCCTCCTCATGGTGTCCTTGCGCCGCCTCGCTGCCGGGGGCGTGGCCGTGCTCGGCGGCATCGACCTTCTCCTTCTCCGCGGGCGCTGCGGCCATCATCTCGCCGGACGCGGGCTCGTGGCCCGCCGCCTCGGCCGGGGCCGGAGCCACGGCCGTCGCCCCCTCGGCGGGGACGGGAACCGCCGGCGCACCCTCCGCGGGGGCCGCGGTCAGGGGGGGCTCCTCGGTGGGGGCCTGGCTCTCTGCCGGCTCCTCCCGAGTCTCGGCGGCGGCCTCCTGTGCCTGCAGGTTCTGCTGCAGCGCGGCCATCTCGTCGACGTTGAACTCGATCAGCTTCTCCAGCGCGGCGACCTGTTCCTCGAGCTCGCGGATCTGGCTGCTGAGGTCCTCGTTCTGCAGGCGCCGCGCCTCGGCCTCCTCGGTGGCGAGGTCGAGCTGGCGGCGCAATTCGCCGACCTCGTTGCTGCCGGCCGGAGCCCCGGCCCCCTCCGGCACAGCGCTCGGCGCAGCCTCGGGCTGCTTCTCGGCCACGACCAGCTCCAGGCGCGCCGGCTTCTCGACAGGCGCGGACGCCACGCCGGGTGCCGCGGCCTCCGTGCGCGGTGCCGCGGTGACCCGCTCCGCCGCCTGGCCGCGGTACGCCTCCCACTCCGCGGCCTGCGCCTGCGCGCCGGCCCGTGCCTCGTCGGCGGCCAGGGCGGCCATCTCCGCGCGATCCGGCACGCGCAGCACGACCCCGGCCCTGAGCAGATTGATGTTGTTGCGGATGAAGGCCTCGGGATTGGCGCGCTGCAGCGCCAGCATCACCTGGGGGATGGTGAGGCTCGAGTCCGGGCGCACGCGCTCGGCGATCACCCAGAGCGTCTCGCCGGTGGCCACCGGGCCGTATTCGCCGCCCGTCGCGGTGACAATCGGGGGGGCAGAAACTGACGGCGGCCTTGCGGCCGCCGGTTCCGATACTGCCGGGAGCTGGCTCACGGGTGGAGCCCCTCGCATCAGTGTCGGTGGATCGAGGAGGACCGTGTACTCGCGGACCACGCGTCCGGAGGGCCAGTTGACCTCGATGAGGAAGTTGAGGAACGGCTCGGCGACGGCATCGCGGGTGGTCACGCGAATCACCGGCTTGCCACCGGCCCCGGTGACGGTCTCGAAGCGCAGCTGGCGCAGCTCGGGCACCTGCTCGATGCCGGCCTGCTCGTACTGCTCGCGTGACGCCAGACGCACGCTGAGCAGGTCGGCCTCGTCGGCGCTCACGGAGATCAGCGGGATCTCGGCGCGCAGCGGCTCGTTGAGCGCGGAACTGAGGCGGATCTCGCCGAGCCCCAGCGCCGAGACGGTGACCGGAAGCAGCAGCCCCACAGCAGCCAGCAGCAGCGAGAGTCGTTTCAGCATGGTCGTTTCCGGTTCTTCTATTGTGGTGCCGCATCCCGGCGGGCGACGCAGCGCTCCCTTGGCCACTCGAGCGTGGCGTACGACTAGGTTAGCCCAAATCGGACAACATTCAAACGCCTAGCCGCGATCCTTCGCATGACACGGTAACCCCGGACGCGCGCCTCAGCGTTCGAGCAGAATGCGCAGCATGCGGCGCAGCGGCTCGGCGGCACCCCACAGCAGCTGGTCGCCGACGGTGAACGCGCCGAGGTACTCGCCGCCCATCGCCAGCTTGCGCAGACGCCCGACCGGGACCTGCAGCGTGCCGGTGGCGGCCGCAGGGGTCAGCTCGCGCATGCTGATCTGGCGGTCGTTGGGAATCACGCGCACCCAGTCGTTGGCCGCGGCGAGCAGCTGCTCGATCTCGGCCAGCGGCACGTCGCGCGCGAGCTTGATGGTCAGCGCCTGGCTGTGGCAGCGCATGGCGCCGATGCGCACGCAGATGCCGTCGAGCGGGATCGGGTCGGCCTCGCGGCCGAGGATCTTGTTGGTCTCGACCGAGCCCTTCCACTCCTCCTTGGACTGGCCGCTGTCGAGTTGCACGTCGATCCACGGGATCAGGCTGCCGGCGAGCGGCACGCCGAAGTTGTCGACCGGGAAATCGCCGGCGCGCATCGCCGCGGTGATGTCGCGGTCGATTTCGAGGATGCCCGAGGCCGGATCGTCGAGCGCCGCGCCCGCGCTGTCGCGCAGGCGACCCATCTGCAGCAGCAGCTCGCGCATGTGGCGGGCGCCGCCGCCCGACGCGGCCTGGTAGGTCATCGAGGTGGCCCACTCGACCAGGCCGGCGCGGAACAGGCCGCCGAGCGCCATCAGCATCAGGCTGACGGTGCAGTTGCCACCGATGTAGTTCCTGACGCCGGCCTCGAGCGCGCGGTCGATCACGTCGCGGTTGACCGGGTCGAGGATGATCACGGCATCGGGCTGCATGCGCAGCGCCGAGGCGGCGTCGATCCAGTAGCCGTCCCAGCCGCTCGCGCGCAGGTCGGCGTAGACCGCCTTGGTGTAGTCGCCACCCTGGCACGAGACGATGGCGTCCATGGCGCGGAGTTGCTCGATGTCGTTGGCGTCGCCGAGCGGCGCCACCGGGCGGCCGACGTCGGGCCCTTCCCCGCCGACCTGCGAGGTCGAGAAGAAGACCGGCTCGCTGATCGCGGCGAAGTCGTTCTCGGCACGCATCCGGTCCATGAGGACCGAACCGACCATGCCACGCCAACCGACGAAACCCACGCGCTTCATGACAGCCACTCCCGGAAAAAAGGGCCCGCGCAGGTTGGCGCGGGCCTTCGATTATAGGGCGGGCGGGACCCCCTGTCGCGCGTCAGGCGGCGGCGCGCAGCGCGCTGACCACCGCGTCGCCCATCTCCGCGGTCCCGACCCGGCGCATGCCCTCCGACATGATGTCGCCGGTACGCAGCCCCTGGTCGAGCACCGTGCTGACGGCCTGCTCGACGCGCTGCGCCAGGCCCGCCTCACCGAGGGTGTAACGCAGCATCATCGCCACCGACAGCAGCGTCGCCAACGGGTTGGCCACGCCCTGCCCGGCGATGTCGGGCGCCGATCCGTGGATCGGCTCGTACATCCCGCGGTTGGCGGCGTTGAGCGACGCCGAAGGCAGCATGCCGATCGAGCCGGTCAGCATGGCCGCGCAGTCGGAAAGGATGTCGCCGAACATGTTGGTCGTGACCATGACGTCGAACTGCTTGGGTGCGCGCACCAGCTGCATCGCGGCATTGTCGACGTACATGTGGCTGAGCTTGACGTCGGGGTAGTCGGCGGCGAGGCCGGTCATCACCTCGCGCCACAGCTCGGTCACCTCGAGGACGTTGGCCTTGTCCACCGAACAGAGCTGCTTGCCGCGCTTCTGCGCCGCTTCGAACGCGACCCGGCCGATGCGCTCGATCTCCGAGGTCGTGTAGACCAGGGTGTTGTAGCCGCGCCGCTGGCCGTCCGGCAGCGTCTCCACGCCGCGCGGCTTGCCGAAGTAGATGCCGCCGGTCAGTTCACGGACGATGAGGATGTCGAGGCCGGCGACGATCTCCGGCTTCAGCGACGAGGCGTCGGCCAGCTGCGGGTAGAGGATCGCCGGGCGCAGGTTGGCGAACAGCTCGAGCTCGGCGCGCAGGCCGAGCAGCCCGCGCTCGGGGCGCACGCTGTAGTCGAGCGGCTCCCACTTCGGCCCGCCCACGGCGCCGAGCAGGATGGCGTCGGCCTCGCGGCACAGGTCCAGGGTCGCGTCCGGCAGCGGCGTGCCGGTGGCGTCGTAGGCGACGCCGCCGATCAGCGCCTCGTCGGTCTCGACGTCGAGGCCGAAGTCGTCGCGCAGGCAGTCCAGCAGCTTGCATGCCTCGGCGACGATCTCCACGCCGATGCCGTCGCCCGGCAGGATCGCGATGTTCTTGCTCATGTCGTTCTCCCCTGAGGACCCGGGCCGTTCAGCCGAACAGCCACGGATTGGCGGCCTTGTGGCGCGCCTCGAAGTCACGGATGGCGTCGACGTGCTGCAGCGTCAGGCCGATGTCGTCGAGCCCCTCGAGCAGGCAGTGCTTGCGGAACGCGTCGACCTCGAAAGCGAGCGCCTCGCCGGACGGCGTGGTCAGCGTCTGCGCCGGCAGGTCGAGGGCCAGCGTGTAGCCCTCCGTCGCCGCGCACTCGCTGAACAGGCGATCGACGGTGGCCGCGTCGAGCTCCACCGGCAGGATGCCGTTCTTGAAACAGTTGTTGTAGAAGATGTCGGCGAAGCTCGGTGCGACGAGCACGCGGAAGCCGTAGTCGAGCAGCGCCCACGGCGCGTGCTCGCGGCTCGAGCCGCAGCCGAAGTTGTCGCGCGCGAGCAGCACCGTGGCGCCGGCGTAGCGCGGCTGGTTGAGGACACAGTCGACGTTCAACGGCCGACCGCTGCAGTCCATGTCCGGTTCGCCGTGGTCGAGGTAGCGCCACTCGTCGAACAGGAACGGACCGAAGCCGGTGCGCTTGATCGACTTCAGGAACTGCTTGGGGATGATGGCGTCGGTGTCGACGTTGGCGCGGTCGAGCGGCGCCACGATCCCGGTCAGGGTGTCCAGCTTATCCATGGGATGATTCTCCGGTGTCCGGGGCGACCGTCACAGGTCGTTGACGTCGACGAAGTGGCCGGTGACCGCGGCCGCGGCGGCCATCGCCGGGCTGACCAGGTGGGTGCGCCCGCCCTGCCCCTGGCGCCCCTCGAAGTTGCGGTTCGAGGTCGAGGCGCAGCGCTCGCCCGGCTCGAGGCGGTCCGCGTTCATCGCCAGGCACATCGAGCAGCCCGGTGCGCGCCACTCGAAGCCGGCGTCGATGAAGACCCTGTCCAGCCCCTCGGCCTCGGCCTGCTGCTTGACCAGACCGGTGCCGGGAACGACCAGCGCCAGCTTGACGTTGGCGGCCACCCTGCGCCCTTTCGCCACCGCGGCGGCGGCGCGCAGGTCCTCGATGCGGCCGTTGGTGCACGAGCCGATGAACGCCTTGTCGATGGCGATCTCGGTCAGCGGCGTGCCGGCCGCGAGGCCCATGTACTCCAGCGCGCGGCGCATGCCGGCGGCGCGGGTGGGATCCGACTCGGCCGCCGGGTCGGGCACGCGCCCGTCGACCGGGCCGACCATCTCGGGCGAGGTGCCCCAGCTGACCATCGGCCGGATCGCCGCCGCGTCGAGTTCGACGATGCTGTCGAAGTGGGCGCCGGGATCGCTCTGCAGATCGGCCCAGGCGGCCAGCGCCTGACTCCAGGCGTCGCCGCTGGGCGCGAACGGGCGCCCCTCGAGGTAGGCGAAGGTGGTGGCGTCCGCGGCGATCATGCCGGCCCGGGCGCCGGCCTCGATCGCCATGTTGCACACCGTCATGCGCCCCTCCATGGTCAGGCCGCGGATCGCCGAGCCGGCGAACTCGATGGCGTGCCCGGTGCCGCCCGCGGTGCCGATCTTGCCGATGATCGCGAGCACGACGTCCTTCGCGCAGACGCCGGGCCCGAGTTCGCCCTCGACGCGCACCAGCATGTTCTTCGACTTCTTCTGGATCAGGCACTGCGTGGCCAGCACGTGCTCGACCTCGGAGGTGCCGATGCCGAAGGCCAGCGCGCCGAACGCGCCGTGGGTCGCGGTGTGCGAGTCGCCGCAGACCACGGTCATGCCCGGCAGGGTCGCGCCCTGCTCCGGGCCCATGACGTGCACCACGCCCTGGCGCGTGTCGCCCATGCCGAACTCGGTGATGCCGAAGTCGGCGCAGTTGCGGTCGAGGGTCTCGACCTGCAGCCGCGACACCGGATCGGTGATGCCGGCCTCGAGGTTCGCGGTCGGCACGTTGTGGTCGGGTACGGCCAGCACGCTGGCGGTACGCCACGGCGTGCGTCCCGCCAGGCGCAGCCCCTCGAAGGCCTGCGGCGAGGTCACCTCGTGGACCAGGTGGCGGTCGATGTAGAGCAGCGCACTCCCGCTGTCGTCGATGCGCACCACGTGGGCGTCCCAGAGCTTGTCGTAGAGGGTCCTGGCGGTCATGGGCCACACTCCAAATGGGCAGGCCATAGAGCATAACGGCGCGGCCTCCTATGACACAAATTCATCTTTTTCATACTTTCTATTACACTTTTGCATGTCAAAACCCGGAGGTCGAACGGCCACGTGAACCTGAGCCACCTGCAGGCCTTCGTCAGCGTCGCCCGTCAGGCGTCGTTCTCGGCCGCGGCCGACGCCCTGCACTTGACCCAGCCTGCGGTCAGCAAGCGCATCCTGGCCCTGGAGCAGGCGCTCGACACCCGGTTGTTCGACCGCGGCGGCCGCGAGGTGCGCCTGACCGAGGCGGGCCGCGTGCTCCTGGAGCACGCCGCGCGAGCGCTAGACGAGCTCGACACCGCGCGGCGCCGCATCCACGACCTCGCCTCCGGCGACATCCGTGGCCGCCTGGTGGTGGCCACCTCGCACCACGTCGGCCTGCGCCGCCTGCCCCCGGTGCTCAGCGATTTCAAACGGCGCTACCCCGAGGTGCGCCTGGAGCTGCGCTTTCTCGAGTCCGAGGAGGCGCTGGCCGGCATCGCCGGCGGCGACCCGGAGCTGGCCGTGATCACCCTGCCACGCGCCACGCCGCCGCGCGTCGTCGCCACGGCCCTGTGGCGCGACGAGCTGCTGGTGGTCTGCGGCCGCGACCACCCGCTCGCCGGGCTCGAGCGGCCGACACCGGCCCAGCTGGTGCCGCACCCGGCGATCCTGCCCGGCATCGAGACCGTCACGCGCCAGATCGTCCACGAGGCCTTCGCGGCGCATGGCGTCGAACTCGCAGTGGAGATGTCGACCAACCACCTCGAGACCATCCGCATGATGGTGATGCTCGGGCTCGGCTGGAGCGTGCTGCCGGCCACCCTGGTCGACTCGCGGCTGCGCACCCTTCCGGTGGCAGGCCTCGCCATGACCCGCGATCTCGGCGTGGTCAGGCAGCGTGGCCGCACGCTGTCCAACGCGGCCCGCGCCCTGCTGGTCGCCCTGGGGGACCACGCCGACGCGGCGTCGGCGAGGCCGATTGACTAAACTCCGGTCACTTGGGCCGTCCCCGTCCCGCCCCGCAGGATCCCTGTCCAGACACCCGCCCATGAGCACCGACCCGAGCCACAGCCGATCCGTGGTGCGCAACCGCGAGGCGTCTGCCAAAACCGCGCGGGACACCGCCAAGTCGCACTCCCCCGGCGGCATGCTGTTGATGATGGCCCTGGCCATTTTCTGCGTCGAGGTGTTCGTGATGCTGCTGCTGGAGCTGCTGCCCGAGATGACCCCGCACATGGAAGCGCTCGTCGACTCGGCGCTGCTGATCGTGCTCCTGATCCCGGCCTTCTACTACCTGATCTACCTGCCACTGCGCGGCCAGGTGAAGGAACTCGAGGACGCCCGCCACGCCCTGAACGTCTCGCAACAGCGCTTCAGTGACGTCGCCGCGCACATCGGCGAGTGGATCTGGGAGGTCGACGCCGAGGGGCGCTACACCTACGCCAGCCCGATGGTCGAACAGGTTCTCGGTTACCGTCCCGAGGAGATCCTCGGCACGTGCTTCTACGATTTCTTCCTGCCCGAGGAACGGGACGAGCTCAAGCATGCCGCATTCCAGGTGTTCGAGGCCAAGCAGTCGTTCAACAGCTTCCTCAACCGCAACCGTCACCGCGACGGCCACGTGGTCACGCTGGAGACCAGCGGCCTGCCGCTGCTCGACGACCGGGGCCGGCTGGTCGGCTACCGCGGCGCCGATCGCGACATC
>JBFIFF010000072.1:0-8052 GCA_041602955.1 Gammaproteobacteria bacterium
CAGGATACGGGTGGGTGCGTCCGTCTCGGTCATGATGGTGCCTCGTCCCCTGGCCTGATTCGCTGGCCGGCCGATTGTAACCGCGGCCCCGAGCGGTGTCAGACGGCCAACGGCCCCGGCCTGCCTGGCATCACTCTTGCAGCGGACATGGCAACGCAACCCGATGGGATCGACATGAACCAGGCCACGATGGAGATCATGGAAGGCGCGCGGCGGCCCGAGGGCGCCCCCGCCGAGCACGCGCCGCGCGTCATGCTGGTCGAGGACAGCCCCACCGAGCGCATGCGCCTGGGCATGGTCCTGACGCAGTTCGGTTACGAGGTGGTCCTCGCCGGCAACGGCGAGGAGGCGCTGCGCCTGCACGCCGACATGCCGGTGGACATGGTCATCAGCGACTGGCAGATGCCGGTCATGAACGGCCTGGCGCTCTGCCGACACCTGCACCGCCCCAACGCGACGAACCCGCCCTACTTCATCCTGATCACCGCGAGCGAGGATCGCTCGGCGATGATCGAGGGGATGGACGCGGGCGCCGACGACTTCCTGCACAAGCCCTTCAACAAGGAGGCGTTCCGCGTGCGCGTCCAGGCGGGAAGTCGCATCCTGCGACTGCGGCGCGAACTGGAACAGCGCAACCGGAGCATGCTGCAGGCGCTGCAGCGCGAGACGGCCGCCGCCGAGCGCCTGCAGAGCGACCTGCGCGCGGCCGCGACCATGCAGCGCGACCTGCTGCCCCCGGGGGGCAACCCCGAACCCGGCTGGAGCGTCGCGACGCTGTTCCAGCCGGCGGCGGTGGTCGCCGGCGACTGGTACAACTACTTCCCGGTCGGGGAGCACCACCTCGGCTTCTACCACCTCGACGTGGCCGGGCACGGGGTCCCGGCCGCGATGCTCTCCTTCACGCTGGCCCGCTTCCTGACGCCCACGCCCGACGGCACCAGCCTGTTGCTCTCCCGGCAGGGCGCGGCGGCGGCGGACCCCGTCGACCCGGGTGCCGTGGTGGCCGAACTCAACCGTCGCTTCCAGCACATGGACGAGAACGCGCAGTACTTCACGATGGTCTACGGGATCGTCGACCTCCGCGACGGCCGGGGGCAGCTGTGCCAGGCCGGGCACCCGCATCCGCTGCTGGTGCGCGCCGACGGCCGCGTGGCCCCGCTCGGCAACGGCGGCTTCCCGGTCGGCGTATTCGCCAATGCCGAGTACGAGTCGACGCCGTTCCGGCTGCGCCCCGGCGAGCGCCTGCTGGTCTACTCCGACGGCATCACCGATTGCGCGGGTCCCGACGGCCAGCGTCTCGGCTACGACCCCCTGGTGAGCTTCCTGCAGCAGGAGCAGGCGACCCCGCCGGAAGCGCTGCTGCCCGCCCTCGAGCGCCGGCTGAGCCGCTGGCGCGGCGAGGGCGAGACCGAGGACGACATCTCGGCCCTCTGCCTCGGCCACGACGGCCTGCGCAAGCGGGTGGCCGCCTGATGTCGACGCTGCGGCTCACGCTCTGGGGGACACCCGAGCAGGTGGCGGACGGCGTGGCGCGCATCGACGCCTTCTGCGGCGAGGCGGGACTCGCGGGACCGGTTCGCTTCCGCCTGCAGGTGTGCCTCGCCGAGGCCCTGAACAACATCGTCGAGCACGGTGACCGCGAGGGCGGCGCCGGGCCCATCGGCGTGGCCTGCCGCCTCGGCACCCGCTGCCTGACGCTCCGGATCTCGGACGCGGCCACCTCACTGGCCGCGCTGCCCGGCGCCGAACTGCCGGACCTCGGCGCCGAATCGGGGCGGGGCTGGCCGATCCTGCACCGCTGGACGGACGGCATCGGCTACCGCCGTCGCGCGGGCGTCAACCGCCTCTACCTCACGCTGCGGCGCGACGCCGCCTGATCCCTCCCGGCCACGCGCGGCCCGCACCCCGCGGCTGCCGCTCACCGGCCCGAGTTCCGCTCATCGCGCCCGACCGTTGGCATATTGCGATTCCGCCCCGCCCACCTCGCATTCTGCGACGCGCTTTCGCCCCGCCCCCCGGCCGATGGCCCGAAATCCCCGGCAAACCGGCGCCTCGGGAGTTGGCACGGTAGTTGAAGTACCTCTTGCAACAACCCCCGAGCCGCCGCGTGACGGCGCATCGCAAAGGAGACGAAGATGAATCTCAACAGCCAGACCCAGGGCAACGTCGACGTGGTGGAACTGCCGCCACGTCTGGTAATGGCGGACGCCCCGGGCGCACGCAACGCACTGCGCGAACTGATCGGCCAGGGGCGCCGCCGCCTGGTGCTCGACCTCGGCAACGTGGCCTACATCGACTCGAGCGGCCTCTCGGTGCTGATCTCGACGCTCAAGGCGGCGCAGGCCGCCCAGGGCGAGGTGGTGTTGCTGAACCCTTCGGCCGAGGTCCGCGCGCTGATCGAGCTCACGCGCCTGCACCAGGTCTTCGAGATCTTCGAGGACACCGCGGCCGCCGTCACCCGCCTGGCCAGCTGAGGAGGTGGTCGTGAGCAACCGCCTGCCCACGCGACGCCGCGCCCCCCGCTCGGGAGTCGCCGCGCTGGCCCTCGCCGCGCTGGCCGGGATCGGCTGCACGCCGCTGTCGGGTCAGCTGCGCGACGACCGGGTCGTCGACGGTCCGGTGGCGTGGCAGGCGGTGGTCCAGGCCACACCCGAGGCGCGCGGCGTCACGCATGTCGAGCCCGGGCAGCCCTACGTGCGCACGGCGCTGCGTGCCCGCATTCCGCAGGCCGACCTCCCGGCGCTGCTCGAGGTCCCGGTGCTCGACACCGCCACCGGGGCCCCTCCGCTCTCGCCCGGCGACCGCCTGCGGGTGCAGATCCACGACGGCGAGGACTTCAGCGGCCTCTACGAGGTCGACATCGACGGCACGCTCAACCTCCCGCACCTGGACCCGATCCGCGTGGCCGGGCTGCATGCCGGCGACGCCAGCACGCTGTTGCGGGACGCCCTGCTGCAGGCCGGCTACTACCTGCCGGGCCAGCTGCAGCTCGATGTCGGCGTCCAGCAGTGGGCGCCGGTCCAGGTGACCGTTTCCGGCGCGGTCTTCGCGCCGGGCGTGATCACCATCAACGCGCGCACCGCCGAGGAGCGCGCGCAGAAATCGACCCAGGCCACCGGCGACTTCCCGCCCGAACGCCTGCTCTCGGCCGCGCTGCGCAGCGCGGGCGGCATCCGGCCCGACGCCGACCTCGACAACGTGCTGGTGATCCGGGACGGCAAGGCGCGCCGGCTCAGACTGGGCGGCCTGTTCCACGGCGGACGGATGCAGAATCCGCCGCTGATCGCCGGCGACACCGTGCTGGTCCCCGACACCGGGCAATTCGACGAGCGCCTGGTGCGGCCGACCGCGGTCACCACGCCGGGCATCCGTGTCTACCTCTCGAACCTGACCGAGCCGGCGACCGGCAACGCCGAGTCGGCGATCGGCACCCACGCCAGCAGCCTGCCCTACGGCACCCGCCTGCTGAACGGGCTGATCGCGGCGAACTGCGTCGGCGGCACCGGCGCGACCAACAGCAGCCGCTACGCGGTCCTGGTCAGTCGCAACACGCGCACCGGCGAGCCGGTGGTCATCGAGCGCAGCATCGACGACCTGGTGCGCGAACCGGCCCGTCGCGACCTCAACCCCTTGCTGATGCCCGAGGACGGCATCGCCTGCTTCGACTCGACGGTCACCAACCTGCGCGACATCGGCCGCGCCATCGGCGCCCTGCTGCTGCCGCTGGCGGTCCTGTGAGCCTGGACATGGACATGCACCCCGCCCAGGAATCGCGCCCGACCCGGTCGCCGTGGCAGTGGCTCCGACACGCCGTCGTCCACGGCTCGAGCATGCCGCACCGGAAGCGGCGCAGCGTCTACCTGCTCACCGCGCTGGCCGGTCTGGCTGCGGTCTGGAGCCCGGTGGCCCTCTACCTGGCGCTGGTGCCCGCCAGCTACACCAGCACGTGGTCGCTGATCCTGCCGGGCAGCGGCACCGGACACGCGGTGAGCCTCGACAGCGTCGGCCAGGCCAATGCGACGGTGAGCTCACCCTATGCCAGCCACTCGGTCGACCCGAAGGCGAACACCAAGGCGATCGCGCTCAGCGACCAGGTGCTCACCGCGGCCGCGGCCGCGGTCGACCTCACACCCGCCGCCTTCGGCACACCGAAGATCAAGCTGGTGGACCAGACCGCGCTGATGCATTTCCGTGTCCAGGGGAGCAGCCCCGAACAGGCCCAGCGCAAGTCGCAGGCGCTCTACCGCGCCATCCTCGGCGAACTCGACCGTCTGCGCCTCGACGAAACGCAACGCCGCGAACAGGCCACCGAGGTCCTGCTCGCCGGCTTCGACCAGAAGCTGCGCAAGGCGCAGACCGAGGTGCGCAACCACCAGGTCCAGGCCCGGGTGGTCTCGCTCGAGCAGTTCCAGGAGATGACCATGCGCCTCGAGCGCCTGCGCGGCGAGCGGGTCGCACTGGACACCGAGCGGGCCGCGCTGCGCGGGCGCGTCGCCGCGCTCGAGGAGGCGCTCGGCGTCAGCGCGCGGCAGGCCGGGACCCTGGTACTCCTGCAGCGCGATCTGCTGCTGCAGGAGCTGCTGCGCAATCGCGCGACCGCCGCCGGATCCCTGGCCGAGGCCAACGCGAAATGGGGCCCGAACCACCCGCGGGTGGTCAGCGCGCGCGCTGGCCACGAGACCGTGCGCCAGGCCGTCATGCGCCGGGCCACGGAGGTCTCCGGACAACCGATCGTCGACCTCGAGCGCTGGCTGATCGCGGCGGGCGCGGAGCTCAAGGCCAGCCACTACGACACGCTGATCGAGGCGCATGCCGAACTGCTCGGCACCGAGCGCCGTGCCTTGGAGCTCGACCGGCACATCGAGTCCGAGCAGGCGCTCCTCGAGGCCTCGATCCGCGATGCGGCCACGCTCGAGGACCTCTCGCGCAAGCGCCAGGTCGCGACCGCGGTGTTCACCACGGCGCTGGCCAAGGTCGACATCGGCAAGTCCGACCCGTTCGCCTCCTACCCGCTGGTGCAGATGCTCGCCGAGCCGACCCTGCCCACGGCCCCCGACCGCATGGGGATCCTGCTCGCCCTCGGCGGCGGCACCGTCGGCTCGCTGTTCTGCCTCCTCGGACTGATGCTGTTATGGATACGCAAGCCATTGCTCCGGCAAATCTTGAAGAACGCGTAGTCGCCGGGGCCATCTCGGCGACCTACCTGTTCTACGTGCTGGGCGCGCTCTACCTGGTCGCCCCGGTGCTCGGCTGGCTGCTGCTGATGCGTTACGCCTGGCTGCGCGCGGTCGCCACCTCGCCGCACGACCCGCGTCGGCCCTACCGCGTCCCGCTGGCGCTGTGGACCTGGGTCGCGGGCATGCTCGTGATGCTGCTGGCGCTGGTCGTCGGCCACCTCGACTTCGATCTCGGCGCCGCGCAGCTGGTCAAGTCCACCGTGGGCTGGGCCAAGGGCTGGGCGCTGCTCGCCGTCTTCCCGCTGCTCGGCTGCCTGAGGATCCGCCCCGAGGTGCTCTACCGGGCGGCCTGCCACGTGGGCCTGCACACCCTGATCCTGCTCCCGCTGTTCGTGGGGGCATGGCTGCTCGGCCTGCCGCAGACGCCCTACGTCTCGCCGCTCCAGGCGGTCGGCGGCCCGGGACCCGAGTTCTTCGCCCTGAACCTCTACGAAATCGACCCCGGCAGCGGCACGCCGCGCTGGCGGCTGTTCACCCCGTGGGCCCCGGCGCTGGGCTTCGTCGGCAACATCTATTTCGTCTTCGCCGCCCAGGAGCGAGACCGCCGCTGGCGGCGTCTCGGCCTGCTCGGCAGCCTGGCGATGATCCTGATGTCGCAGTCGCGGCTGGCGCTCGTCGCGCTGGTCTGCGTCTGGTTCGCGACCCGCGTCGTCGCCCACGTCGGCCACCGCGCCACGCCCTTCCTGGCCGCCGGGGCGAGCACCCTCCTCGGCCTGGCGGGGCTGTGGCTGCTGGAGGCGTTCGAGCGCTTCTGGATGGCCTTCCGCGCCGCGCGCGCGGGCTCGACCCGGGTGCGCGAGGCGCTGGCGCGGATCGCCCTCGAGCGCTGGCAGAGCGAGGCCCCGGTCTGGGGGCACGGGGTGGTCGAGCGCGGCCCGCACCTCGTCGAGTTCATGCCCATCGGCTCGCACCACACCTGGTACGGCCTGCTGTTCGTCAAGGGCGTGGTCGGCTTCGCCGCCCTCGCCATCCCCCTGCTGGTCAGCGTCGTCGAGATGACCCTGCGCAGCGCCGGCTCGCGCCTGGCGCGCGCCGCGCTGGCGATGCTGATGCTGCTGGTGCTCTACACCTTCGGCGAGAACCTCGAGATTCTCGCCTACCTGATCTGGCCGGCCCTGCTGCTGGTCGGCTGCGCCCACGCCAGGTGCGCCGCGACGGTCCGTCGGGCCGAACGCCACACACCCGGCCTGCAACCCATCCCGTCCACCTAGGAGAGTCCCATGCCCAAGGTTTCCGTCATCATGCCCGTCTACAACGTCGAGGCCTTCGTCGCCGAGGCGGTCCGCTCGGTGCTCGATCAGAGCTTCACCGACTTCGAACTGATCGTCGTCGACGATGTCTCGCCCGACGGCAGCATCGCGATCTGCGAGTCCTTCGGCGACCCGCGCATCCACATCGTGCGTCACGAGGTCAACCGCGGGCTCGCCGGCGCGCGCAACACCGGCATCCGTCACGCGCGTGGGGCGTACCTCGCCTTCCTCGATTCCGACGACTTCTGGCACCCGGAGAAGCTGGCCCGCCACGTCGACCACCTCGACGGCGCGCCCGAGGTCGGCGTCTCGTTCAGCCGCTCGGCGTTCGTCGACGCCGACGGCACCCCGACCCGGTGTTACCAGATGCCCAGGCTGCGCGACATCTCGCCCGGCCACTACCTCTGCCGCAACCCGATCGGCAACGGCTCGGCCCCGGTGATCCGGCGCGAGGTGTTCGCCGAACTGCAGTTCGACGCGGACCTGCACGACAGGCCGCACGCCCCCTTCTTCGACGAGACGCTGCGCCGCTCGGAGGACATCGAGTGCTGGATCCGCATCGTCCTGACCACCGACTGGGTCATCGAGGGGTTGCCGGACGCCCTGACCTACTACCGTCTCAATGCCGGGGGACTGTCGGCGAGCCTGCTCAAGCAGCTGGCCTCGTGGGAGGAGGTCATCGAGAAGACCCGCGCCTACGCGCCGGACTTCGTCGCGGCCTGGGAACGGCCGGCACGGGCCTACCAGCTGCGCTACCTGGCGCGGCAGGCCATCCGGCTGCGCGACGGGCGCATGGCGACCCGCCTGCTGCACCGGGCCCTGGCCACCGACCCGGGCATCCTGCGGGCCGAGACCGGGCGCACGCTGCTGACCGCCCTGGCCGCGTACCTGCTGCGCCTGACACCGACCGCGGTCTACCTGCGCTGCGAGCAGGTGGCGCACCAGCTGGTCGGCAGCGTCCAGCAGCGCCGCATCGCACGCGACCTGCAGTCGCAGGCGGCCTGAGTCGCCGCTTGCCTCGCAAATTGCGAAGCCTCCCGCAGGGCGCCACGCCGCGCCCTCGGGAGGCCTCCCGCACAGGCCTTCGATAATATCTTAATTCTATTTTTTTCAGTTAGTTATAACGTATTTATCGTCCTGGCACGGCTCTTGAATTGAATGTCGCCAAGCGCGTCATCCAACGCAGGAGCCGAGACCATGAGCGACCTTCAGAACACGCCCCTCACGAGCGAGCCGTCCTCCACGCGAGGCCAGGACCTGCTCCTGCTGACCCTCGGTGCCCCGCTGTGGGTACCCCTGTGGATGGCACGCGGGCTGATCGCCCTGGTCTTCGCCGGACGCCTCTACGCACGTCAGGAGCACGGCGCCGGGACCCCGCACGACGCCACACCCCGCTTCGCCGGTGCCGTGCCGGGCCGGGCCCTGGGTGGTCTGCCCGCGGTGGTCGCCGGACGCCTCGCCTGGGTCGGTCCGCGCCAGCCCGCGGGGGGCGCACGTCCCGGGCTGGTCTCGCGCCAGCAGGTGCGCGAGGGGGTGCGCATGGCGGCGACGGTCGAGGCGGCAGC
>JBFIFF010000073.1:0-7945 GCA_041602955.1 Gammaproteobacteria bacterium
CGCGCCCGCGCTCGGCGATGCCGGTGTAGGAGGAGGTGCGGATGGCGATGTGGTCGGCCACCACGCCGTGCACCTCGAGCAGCTCCTGCACGGCGATGCCGACCGGCGCGCCGCCGCGCCAGACGCCGACGATGAAGCTCGGGCGGAATCCGCTGCCGAGGATCATCAGGGCGAGACGGAACGAGTCCTCGAGCAGCGCCTGCGCCGTGATGTAGTGCTTGTCGACCATGCCCGGCCCGCGATGGATACCCGGGTCAAGCTACCGCTGCCCCGGGAGTGGCGCAACCGCGCCTGACGGCCCCCTGCTCGACGACGCCAGCCGAAGGTCAGTCGAGCGGCCGCCAGCACGCCACCCAGCGCGCCAGACTCTCGCGCAGCGTGGCCACCTGCAACGGCTTGGCAAGGTGCCCGTCCATGCCGGCGTCGCGGCAGGACGCGACAGTGGCCGCATCGGTGTCCCCGCTCAGGCCCAGGATCGGCGTGCGGCGACCTCCGCCAGACTCCAGGCGACGCATCTCTCCGGCGGCGGCGATGCCATCGAGCTCCGGCATCCGGCAATCCATCAGCACCAGGTCGAAGCGGCCGGCGGCGAACCTGGCCACCGCCTCGCGCCCGTCGACCGCCAGCTCGACCTGGCAGCCGAGGTGCTCGAGCATCGCCAGGATGACCTGCTGACTGGTGTGGTCGTCCTCGGCCACCAGGACGTTCGGCGCGCCCATCGCTGCGCCAGACACGCGCTCCGTCGCCTCCACCCTGGCCTTGCATGCCTCGAGGGGGACCGTGAAAGTGAAGCAGCTGCCCACCCCGACCGCGCTGTCGACCTCGAGTCGGCCGCCCATCAAGTCGACCAGCCGACTCGAGATGGCCAGGCCCAGTCCGGGCCCTTCGTGTTGCCGGGTCAGCGTCTCTTCGACCTGGGAGAAGGCGTCGAATACGCGCTCGAGCGACGCCTGCGGGATGCCGATGCCGGTGTCGCTGACCGTCACCTGCAACCCTGGCGCCGCCTCCTGCCCAACCCGTTTCAGGCGCAGCGCCACCTTACCGGAGGCGGTGAACTTGACGGCGTTCTCGAGCAGGTTGAACAGCACCTGGGCGAGCCGCGGCGCGTCGAACCGCGCCCACGTCGGCAGCGCCGGGTCGAGATCGAGCGTGAAATCGAGGCCTCGGTCGGCGGCGGCATCCCGCGGTCCCGAAACGCAGGCCTCGAGCCAGGGCCCGAGCTCGGTCTCGACCGGATCGAGTTCGAGGTAACCCGCTTCGATCCGCGCCAGGTCGAGCAAGTCGTTGAGCAGCTGCAACAGGCCCTCACCGGAACGGGTCGCGGTCTCGATGTAGTCGCGCTGCTCGTCCGTCAACGGGTGGTCGGCAAGCAGGTTCAGCATGCCCAGCAGGCCGTTCATCGGGGTGCGAATCTCGTGACTGAGGTTGGCCAGGAATTGGCTCTTGCTGGCGCTTGCCTCCTCGGCCGCTTTCATCGCCGCACGCAGTTGCGCCTCGGCCTCGCGTCGCACGGCGATTTCGTCGACCAGGCTGGCGTTGGCCCGCTCCAGCGCCTGCGTGCGCTGGGCGACGCGCTCCTCGAGCTCTTCGCGGGTTCGTGAAAGCACCGTTGCAGCCGCCAGCCGCTCGGTGATGTCGCGGGCGAACGAGACGTGGAGCCGGCGGCCCTGCTCTTCGAACACGGCCACCCGCATCTCGACCGGACACCGTTCGCCGTCGGCGCGGCGCAGCCGGTCCTCCTGCACGACCATCGCTCCCGGTTGCAGCGCATCACGCGCCTGCCGCTGCTCTTCGCGGTCGAATGCGCCCGCAATCCGGCCCATGGGCATGGCCAGCAGCGCATCGCGGTCGTAGCCGAGGAGACGGCATGCCTCGCGGTTGACGTTCAGCAGCCGACCGTCGGTGTCGTACACGAACACGCTGTCGCCGGCGTAGTCGATGATGCGGCGCAGGCGGGTTTCGTTGCTGCGCAGTGCCCGCTCGATGCGATCGCCCGCCTGGACTTCGTCCTCGAGGGCAAGGTTTGCAGCTTGCAGCGACGCGCGCCGGCGCACCACCTGCTCGCGCAGTTCATCGGGATAGCGCAGGAGCGTGCCGGCCAGCAGGCCGCTGATCAGGCTCGCGAGCAGCACCAGCAGCCGTTCCTCGAGCGGCAACGACGGCGCCGTCCAGCCGTCGCGGGGGGCCACCCCCAGCACCCAGTGGCCGTTCGGCACCGCGATTTGCACCTCCTCGGGATCCCGTATTGCCTCGGTCAGGCTGCTGTCGAACCTGACGCGCTCGCCGGTAGCGGGGTTGATGCGGGAGAGTTCGTAATCGAGGCCGGCCTCGGCGAGGTGGCTGATCTCGGCGACGCCGAGCAGCAGCGGCAGCCTGATCAGCGCGATGGTGAAGCCCCAGAAGTCGCCGTTGCGGGCGAACACCGGCAGCCGGCCGATGACCGCGGTCCCGCCCTGCACCAACTCGAACGGACCGGCCAGCGTCATCTCGCCGGTCTCAATGGCGCGCAGCGCCTCGGCGCGCCGCTTCGGATCGTTGAGCAGATCGTGGCCGATGGCGCGCTCGTTGCCGGCCAGCGGGTGGATGGCCCTGACCACCCCACCGGGTGCGAGTTGCAGGCTGGAGAGACCTCCGAAGCTGGCCATCATGTCGGCGGCCAGGGCCTCGAAGTCGGGGATGCCGTCGAACTGACGCAGCACCGAAGCGAGCGCGTAGGTCGCCGACAGTGAACGGGCGAGTTGCTCCTGCAGCGTGAACGCGCGGGCGGCGGCGACCTCGTGAACCGACTGCCGTTGTTGCGCCAGGATCTGCTCCTGTTGCAGGCGCAGGTAGCCGAAACCGGCCAGCAGCAGAAGCGCCGCGATCAGCAGGCCGCCGAGCCACGGCCTGGCGCGGCGGCCGTAGGGACTTTCAGCCATCGCCCACCCCATCGACCGCAGGGCGCACCCAACGCTCGAGCACCCGGCGCAATCGCTCGAGCGTGATCGGCTTGGCAAGGTGATCGTCCATGCCCGACTCGCGGCAGTGGGCGATGTCCTCGGGCAGCACGTGGGCCGTCATCGCCACCACCGGCAGGCGTGACCCCGAAACCTCTCGCCGGCGCAGTTCCCGGGTCGTCTCGAAGCCGTCGAGATTCGGCATCTGGCAGTCCATCAGCACCACGTCGAAGGCCTGCCTGGCAACGCGCTCGAGCACCTCCCGCCCGTCCGCCACCGCGGTGACGTCGCAGCCGAGACGCTGCAGCATGCCGATGGCGACCTTCTGGTTGACCAGATTGTCTTCGGCCACCAGCACGCGGCAGGGGCCGACCGCCAGCGTCCGATCGCCAGACGGCGTTGCGGATGGATGCCCCTCCTCGACCCTCGGTGTCGGCAGCTCGATGACGAAGGTGCTGCCCTCGCCGAGGCGGCTGTCGAGATCGATGGTGCCGTCCATGATCCCGAGGAGCTCACGGGCAATCGCCAACCCAAGCCCGGTGCCGCCGTAGCGGCGCGCGATGGTGCTGTCGGCCTGGGTGAACGAGTCGAAGATGGTCCGCTGTGCGTCGGCGGGGATGCCCACACCGGTGTCGCGAACGGCCACACGCAGCCAGCCGTCTCGCGGGGAGTCGGCGACGATCGTGACCCCGCCCTTCTCGGTGAACTTGACCGCGTTGCCGATCAGGTTGTTGAGGACCTGACGCAACCGGCCGTCGTCGACCAGAATCCAGGCCGGCAGATCCGGGGCGCACTCGAGGTGCAGCTCCAGCCCCTTCTCGCGGGCCCGCCAGCGGTGCAGGTCGGCGACCTGGTGCAGCAATCGCGCGGTCTCGATTTCGGTGCGGCGCACCACGACCTGGCCACGCTCGATGTGGGAGATGTCGACCAGCTCGCCAAGCACCCCCATCAGCAGCTTGCCCGAGGCGTCGGCGATCTCGACGTAGCCCTTGAGATCATCCGCAAGGTCGGTCTCGCGCAACAGGCTGAGCATGCCCAGCATGCCGTTCATCGGGGTGCGAATCTCGTGGCTGATGATGCCGAGGAACTGGCTCTTGGACCGGTTCGCCGCCTCCGCCGTGGCCTTGGCCTCCTGCAGTCGCATCTCGGTCTGTTGCCGCTCCTGGGTCTCGCGGATCAGGTTGCGGTTGGCCTCGCGCAGTTTCGAGGTGCGCGCATCGACCTGCCGCTCCAGATCGAGGTTGGCCTGTCTCAGCGCCACGCGGATAGCGACCTGGGTCGACATGTCCCGGGCCACCGCGATGAAGCGCGGCTGCCCCTGCTCGTCGAAACGCCCGACCCGCACCTCGACCGGCAAGCCTTTGCCGTCCTTGCACCGCACGCGGCCGCTGATGCTGACCGTCTCGCCAGCAAGCAGCCGGGAGCGCGCCGCATTGAAGCCGATGAAACTCGCCTTCGGCGCAACGTCCTTGATGGTCAGGCGCAGCAACTCGTCGTGCGAATAACCGAGCAGGCGGCACGCCTCCGGGTTGGCCTCCACGAAGCGTGCCTGCAGGTCGAAGACGAGCACCGCGTCGGTGGCGTGCTCGAGGATTCCCCGATAGCGGGCCTCGCTCTCGCGCAGTGCCACCTCGGCTGCCCGGCGCTCGCCGACCCTCCGGTTGAGGTCGCGATTGACCGCCTCCAGATTCTGGGTGTGGCGCGCCACCTCGGCCGCGAGTCGGGCCGGGCGATGCAGCTGCAGCCAGATCAGCAGACCGACCAGCGTGCTGACGAATGCGGCCAGCGAGGCGTCCAGCGCCAGCGCCGTGGCGTCACGCCAGCCGCCGTGCGGCATCAGCGCCAGCTCCCATGTCTGGCCAAAGACCTCGAAGCGGAACGCCACCGGATCCTGGAGCGGCGTCGAGATCGACGCCGCGAACGGCCGGTCCGACACGGTGTCGACCTGCGCCAGGGTGAAATCGAACCCGGCCTGGTCGAGTCGTTGCGGCAGCTGGGCAGAGGAGAGCAGGTCGCCGACGCGAATCAGTGCGGTGGCAAACCCCCAGAAACGGTCCTCCTCCCTGCTGTCGCCGTGGTACACCGGGCTGCGCGCGATCAGCGCCAATCCACCTTGGACCACTTCCACGGGCCCGACCACCGTCAGCCGGCGGCCGGCGACCGCGGCCCGGGCGGCATCGCTTCCGGGCGTGGCCGGGTCCAGCAGGTCGAGACCGAGCGCGCGCTCGTTGCCCGGCAGTGGGTGGATCTCGCCGATCACGCCACCGGGGGCCAGTTGCAGATTGGTGATGCCGCCGTAGCTGGCGATCATGTCGGCGGCCAGCGCCGGGAAATCGGGCACGCCCTCGAAATGCCGAATGATCGAGCCGAGCGCCTGGACCGAGGAGACCGAGCGGACCAACTGCTCGCGCAGCACGGTGGCTTCGGCGAACGCCAGTCCCGAGGTCGCCGAGCGCGCCGCCTCGATGCGCCCTTCGTCGCGCAGGTTGGCGTAGAGCACGCTGACGACGGCCACGCCAGCGAACAACAGCAGACCCGAAAGTCGTTCTCGCTCCATCGCCACCCCCAAGTCAGACCGTTGGCCTCGGGTCACGCCGTCCCGGCGCAGTTTCGGGTTGCGGAGCAGGGAAGAGAGGCGCCGTGTTCATGCTGCCCGGCGGCGACCGCATCTTCCCTGGGCCCCAATTTCGTCACCTTCGCCCGGGCCATCGTTGGCCACCCGGCGCGTGCGGCCAAGCTACGTCATGCGCCACGGGGTGGCAAGCGGTCCCACGACCGCCGGCGTGGCTCTGCTAGACTCGGCGCCACCCTCAGGACGGCCCTCGATGACCCTGTTCGAACTGCTCGCCACGCTGCTGACCCTGGCGGCGCTGTTCAGCTACTTCAACCACCGCGTGCTGCGCCTGCCGCAGACCATCGGCGTGATGCTGGTCGCGCTGGTGGTCTCGCTCGGCCTGCAGGTGGCCGGCCCGCTGGCGGCCGACGTCGAGCGCGCCGCCGCGACGATGCTGCGCGCGGTCGACTTCGACGACGCGCTGCTGCACGGCATGCTCGCGTTCCTGCTCTTCGCCGGCGCGCTGCACGTCGACCTCGGCGACCTCGCCGAACAGGGGGTGATCATCGCGCTGTTGGCCAGCGCCGGCGTCCTCGGCGCGACCCTGCTCGCCGCAGGCTTCGCCTGGGCGGTGTTCGGCATGCTCGGCCTCGACGTGCCGGTCATCTGGTGCCTGGTGTTCGGCGCCCTGATCGCGCCGACCGATCCGATCGCGGTGCTCGGCATCCTCAAGACCGCCGGCGCGCCGAAGAGCCTCGCGACCAAGATCACCGGCGAGTCGCTGTTCAACGACGGCGTCGCCGTGGTGGTCTTCCTGGTGCTGCTCGGGGTCGCCACCGGGCGTGCCGAGGCCGCCCCCGGCGCGATCGCCTGGCTGTTCGTGCAGGAGGCGGTCGGTGGCGCACTGTTCGGGGGCGCCTGCGGCTGGCTCGCCTACCGCATGCTGGCGAGTGTCGACAACTACCGGGTCGAGGTGCTGATCACGCTGGCACTCGCCACCGGGGTCTACGCGCTGGCCGAGGCGTGGCACCTCTCGGCGCCGATCGCGATCGTCGTCGCCGGGTTGCTGGTCGGCAACCACGGCCGCCTGCTCGGCATGTCGGTGCACACCCGCGAGCACCTCGACACCTTCTGGGAACTGGTCGACGAGGTGCTCAACGCCGTGCTGTTCCTGCTCATCGGCATGGAACTGCTGCTGCTGAGCTTCCGCGGCGAGTACCTGGTCGCCGGATTGCTGCTGATCCCACTGGTGCTGCTCGCGCGGTTGGTCAGCGTCGGCCTGCCGGTCGGGCTGCTGCGCACGCGCCGCGAATTCAGTCCGCACGTGGTCAAGATCCTCACCTGGGGGGGTCTGCGCGGTGGCATCTCGGTGGCGCTGGCGCTGTCGCTGCCGGCCTCGGCGGTGCGCGACCCGCTGGTCGCGGCGACCTACGTCATCGTGGTCTTCTCGATCCTCGTCCAGGGGCTGACCATCGGCCCGCTGCTGCGCCGCACCGTCGGCACGGGCAGGGACGCGCCCCGCATCGACCACTGACCCCGGTCACGGATCGCGGAGGTCGAAGAAGCTGCCGCTCGGCCGGTCGACGAGCCCGGGAAGCAGGTCGAGGATGCGCTCAGCCGCCGTGCGCGGATCGGGCATCGCGGCGGTGCCGCGCGCCGCGCGCAGCCGCTGCAGCGACGGGAAGCGTGTGGCGTCGGTCTGCCCGGGATCGCACAGCACCGCCTGCATCCCCGTGTCGACGTACCCCGGGGCGAGCGCGAGCAGCTGGCTGTCCGGGAATTCGTGGGCGTAGAGCTGCGTGAGCATGTTCAGCGTCGCCTTGGAGAGCGCGTAGGCGCCCCAGCCACGGTGACCGCGCACCGCCGCGCCGGAGGAGATCAACACCACCCGCCGCACCGGCAGGCTCCGCTCGAGGAACCAGTCCAGAATGCGCTTGTTGGCCCAGACGTTGATGCGCATCACCTCCTCGAGTGTGGCCACCGGGGTCGCGGCGAGGTCGCGGATCGGGCCGAGCACGCCGGCGTTGAGCACGGCAAGGTCGAGCGCCGCGACGCCGTCGAGCAACCGCTCCAGTGCCGGCACCACCGCGTCGGGGTCGGCCAGGTCGACGCGCACGTCGTGCAGGTCGCCATCGAGACCCGTGCAGCCACGCCGGCTGACGCCGTAGACCCGCCACCCGCGGGCGAGGCAGACCTCGGTGAGACCGCGGCCGAGACCGCTGCTGTTGCCGGTGATCAGGACCGAGCCGGACATGGGTGCCTCCGTGGCGGAAACGGGGGAGAGACCATTCTAGCCCTCGTTGCCGACGCCGCCGCGACACCCCATCATGCACGGCGGAGAGGCGACCGGAGAGTTCCATGCCCCACGCACTGGTCTGCTGGCGCTGCGGCGCGCCGCTGCGCGACGACCTGCCGCGGATCTTTCCGCGGCTGGAAAAGTGCCTGGCGTGCGGCA
>JBFIFF010000074.1:0-7936 GCA_041602955.1 Gammaproteobacteria bacterium
CGAACTCGAACCAGGCGTCGTCCTGGCCGACCAGCAGCTGTGCGCGGTTGCCGAGCGTTTCGCCGTGGGCGCGATAGGCCCGCCATAGGGCATCGGGCGTCAGCGCGAACGGGGCCTCGGCGGGCGGCAGGTCGGTGGCCGGCAGCCCGGCCTCGAGCGCGGCGATGCGGGCGGCGCCCTGTTCGGCGAGGGCGGCCGCCTCCACCGCGACGGCCCAGTAGCGCGTCGCGCCGACCGGGTCGTCCTGCAGGGCGCGCGCCTGCGTTTCGGCGGCTTGGCCGATCGCTTCCGCGGGCCGTCTGCCGGCGCGCAGCTCGGCGAGCAGGCGCAGGGCGTCGGCGGCCGGGTCGGCGGCGTTGCCCAGGGCGACCAGCGCCGCGTCGGGGCGCCCGGCGCGCAGCAGGATGCGCACGCCGAGTTCGCGCAGCGCCGGGTCGTCGTCGCCGTAGTCCTGGCGGTAGCGGATCATGGCCAGGTGGGCGTCCTCGATCAGGCCCTCGAGCAGGTAGGCCCGGATCAGCTGCTCGCGCCAGTGCTGCAGGGTCCCACCCGCGGGACGCTCGCCCTGCCAGGTCAGTGCGCGCAGCCGGGCACGGGCCGAGGCGCCGTCGCCGCGTGCCAGCGCGGCCTCGGCCTGGAGGCTTCGGCCCAGGTCGGTGAAAGCCCGCGGCAGGCCGCGCGGGTGGGCGCTGACGCGCGCCTCGATGGCCGCCCAGTCGCCGAGTTCGCGCAACAGGTCGAGGCGGGTGCGCTCCCAATCCAGCCAGCCGGCGCGGTCGCCCTCCGCGGGCGGCTGCTCGGCGTCGACCACGCTCAGGGCCAGGCGCGGGGTGCCGGCGCCGCGAAGCGCGGCGATTTCGGGACTCGCGGCCGGCAGGGGGGTGGGGTGGAGGGCAAACACGGCGACGAGCGCCGCCACCGTCCAGGCGGCGGCCGCACGCGGCCGGCGGGGGAGACCGGTGGCCTCCCGGGACGGCGCCAGGGGGGTGGCGCCGTGGGGGCTCAGATCTTTTCCTTGATCCGGGCCGACTTGCCGCGCCGATCGCGCAGGTAGTAGAGCTTGGCCCGGCGCACGTCGCCGCGGCGCTTGACCTCGATCTCGCCGAGCAGCGGGCTGTAGGTCTGGAAGACGCGCTCGACACCCTCGCCATGCGAGATCTTGCGCACGGTGAACGACGAGTTCAGGCCGCGGTTGCGCTTGGCGATGACCACGCCCTCGAAGGCCTGCAGGCGCTCGTTGCCGCCCTCGCGGACCTTGACCTGGACGACGACGGTGTCGCCGGGACCGAACTGCGGCACCTCGCGGGTCATCTGCTCCGCCTCGAGTTCCTGAATGATGTTGCTCATCGTGCTCTCCACTGCCACTTGCCAACCGTCAGGCCTGCGTGGCCTGCTCGGCGATGTATTCCTCGAGCAGCCGTCGCTGCTCCTCGTCCAGCGCGGCCCGCTCCAGCAGGTCGGGCCGCCGTTCCCAGGTCCGCCCGAGCGCCTGCTTGCGCCGCCAGCGGGCGATCGCCGCGTGGTCGCCGCTGAGCAGCACCGCCGGCACCGTCCGCCCGTCCGCGACCTCGGGCCGCGTGTAGTGCGGGCAGTCGAGCAGGCCGTCCACGAAGGAGTCCTGCCCGGCCGAGTCCGTGTCGCCGAGCGCCCCCGGGATCAGCCGGGTGACGGCATCGACGACCGCCATCGCGGCGAGTTCGCCGCCGCTCAGGACGAAGTCACCGAGCGACCACTCCTCGTCGACCTCGGCGTCGCCGAGCCGCTCGTCGATGCCTTCGTAGCGACCGGCCACCAGGACCAGTCCCGGTCGCCCCGCCAGCTCCTCGATCCCGGCCTGGTCGAGTCGCCTGCCCTGCGGTGACAGGTAGGCGACCCGCGCTCCCGCCGGGGCCGCGGCCCGCGCCGCGCGGATCGCGTCGCGCAGGGGCGGGTACATCATGACCATCCCCGGGCCGCCGCCGTAGGGCCGGTCGTCGACCGTCCGGTGCCGGTCGCGCGTGAAGTCGCGCGGGTTCCAGGTCACCAGCTCGATCAGCCCGGCGGCGGCCGCACGCCCCGTGACGCCGCTGTCGATCACCGCCCGGACCAGCTCCGGGAAGAGGGTGACGACGTCGATGCGCCTCAGAACGCCGGGTCCCATGCCACCGTCAACCGCCGCCGCTCCAGGTCCACCTCGACCACCGCGTGGCCCGGGGTGAACGGGATCAGCCGCTCCCTGTCGCCGCGAACCACGAGCACGTCGTTCGCACCGGTCTCGATCAGGTGGTCGACCGTGCCGAGGGCGTCGCCTTCGGTGGTCACCACCTCCAGGCCGACCAGGTCGGCCCAGTAGTACTCGCCCTCCTCGGGCTCGTCCAGCGCGGAGCGCGGCACCGCGATCTCCAGGCCGGCGAACGCAGCGGCCTGGTCACGGTCGGTGCAATCGGCGAACTGCACCACCAGCCCCTTGCCGTGCGGGCGTCCCGCGAGCACCTCGACGGTTCGCCACCCGCCGCCGTTTCCGAGCAGCCAGGGGCCGTAGTCGAGGATCCGTTCCGGTGGCTCCGTGCCGGAGACCACCCGGACCCAGCCGCGCACCCCGTAGGGTCCGCCGACCCTGCCCAGCGGCACCTGCGTGCCCGGGCCGGTCATGCGCCGTCTCAGCCGCGTCCCGCGCCGGCGGGACGCGCCCCGTCAGGCCTGGGCCTTGAGCAGGCTGGCGACCCGCTCGGAGGCCTGCGCGCCCTGGCCCAGCCAGTAGTCGACCCGCTCGCGGTCGAGAACCAGGCGCTCCGCCTGGCCGGTCGCGATCGGGTTGAAGTAACCGACGCGCTCGATGTAGCGGCCGTCGCGGCGGTTGCGCCGATCGGTGACGACGATGTTGTAGAACGGCCGCTTCTTGGCGCCGCCCCGGGCCAGACGAATGGTGACCATGCTCGGTTCTGTCCTTACTCAGCTCTCTGGTAGCAGCCGCCCAGCGGGGCGGTCTACGAAACAGCGCATTATATCCGTCCGTCGCGCCAATGGAAGGGGCGCGGGCACGGGCTCAGAAGCGCAGGCCCGGCGGCAGGCGGCCCTGCATGCCGCGCATCATCTTGGCCATGCCGCCCTTCGACACCTTCTTCATCATCTTCTGCATCTGCGTGAACTGCTTGAGCAGGCGGTTGACGTCCTGCACCTGGACGCCGGAGCCGGCGGCGATGCGCCGTTTGCGCGACCCCTTGATGATCTGCGCGTGGCGCCGCTCCTGCGGGGTCATAGAATTGATGATCGCCGCCATGCGCCGCATCTCGCGGTTGTCGACCTGGCTGCGCGCCGCCTGCGGCAGTTCGCCCATGCCGGGGAGCTTGTCGACCAGGCTTTCGAGGCCGCCCATTTTTTCCATCTGCGCGAGCTGGTCGCGGAAGTCCTCGAGGGTGAAGCCCTTGCCCTTCTTGATCTTCTGCGCCAGCTTTTCGGCCGACGCGCGATCGACCTTGTGCTGCACCTCCTCGACCAGGCTGACGACGTCGCCCATGCCGAGGATGCGCGAGGCCATGCGGTCGGGGTGGAACGGCTCGAGCGCCGCGCTCTTCTCGCCGGTGCCGAGGAACTTGATCGGCTTGCCGGTCAGCTCGCGCACCGACAGCGCCGCGCCGCCGCGCGCATCGCCGTCGGTCTTGGTCAGGATCACGCCGGTCAGCGGCAGCGCGTCGTCGAAGGCACGTGCGGTGTTGGCGGCGTCCTGGCCGGTCATGCTGTCGACCACGAACAGGGTCTCGACCGGCTTCAATGCCGCGTTCAGCGCCCGGATCTCGGCCATCATCGCGTCGTCGACGTGGAGCCGGCCGGCGGTGTCGACGATCAGCACGTCGTGGAAGCGGCGGCGCGCCTCGGCCAGGGCCGCCTCGGCGATGGCGACCGGGGCCTGGTCCGGGGTGCTGGGAAAGAACTCGGCACCGACCTCGCCGGCCAGCGTGCGCAGCTGGTCGATGGCCGCCGGGCGGTAGACGTCGCAGCTGACCAGCAGGGCGCTCTTCTTGTGCCGCTCGGCCAGCCAGCGGGCGAGCTTGGCGCAGGTGGTGGTCTTGCCCGAGCCCTGCAGGCCGGCCATCAGGATCACGGCCGGGGGCTGCGCGGCGAGGTCGAGGGCGTCGTTGGCCCGCCCCATGGTCACGACCAGCTCGTCGTGGACGACCTTCACCAGCGCCTGGCCCGGGGTCAGGCTCTTGAGCACCTCCTGGCCCACCGCGCGCTCGCGTACCCGGTCGATGAAACCGCGCACCACCGGCAGCGCGACGTCGGCCTCGAGCAGGGCCATGCGCACCTCGCGCAGGGCGTCCTTGATGTTCTCCTCGCTCAGGCGGCCCTGTCCGCGCAGGTTGCGGATCACGCCGCCCAGTCGCTGGCTCAGGTTCTCGAACATGGGTCGTGTCGGCTCGGTGGTCGCGCCGGTCGGGGCCGGCCGGAGGGCGACGATTATAAGTGGAAGGTGTCGCCCTCACACAGCCGGTGCAGATCGTAGCCGGCGAGGTGCTGGCGGCACTCGCTGAAGATGGTGTCCTCGTCGCCCGGCTTCGGATGGGTCAGGTAGATCTTCGGCCGGTGCACCAGCTTGCGCAGGTCGATGGCGAGCAGTTCGGGGCAGTAGTGGCGCGAGGCGATGCTCAGCTCGCGGTCGGCGTCGCTGAACGCCGTCTCGACGATCAGCATGGCGAAGGGTGGCTGGGCGTTGAGGGTGTTCCACAAGCCGTCGTTGGTCGTGGTGTCGCCGCTGAACACGAAGCTGCCGACGTCGCCGTCGACCCGGTAGCCGACCGCCGGCACGGAGTGGTTGACGGAGATCGGGGTGAAGGTGCGCGAGCCGAGCACGAGCGGTGTGCCGGGGCGCAGTTCGGCATAGCGCAGCACCGGGCTGGCCGGGTCGGGGAGGCGCGCGAAGTCGGGCCAGACGACGTCGTTGAAGATGTGCTGACGCAGTGCCTTGAGGGTCTCCGGCAGGCCGTGCACCGTGACCGGGCCGGGGAGGCGATCGAAGACGCTGTCGAGCAGCAGCGGCAGGCAGGCGACGTGGTCGAGGTGCGAGTGAGTCAGGACGACGTGGCGCACACGGGCCATCTGCTCCAGGGGGAGCTGGTTGACGCCGGTGCCGGCATCGAGCAGCACGTCGTCGTCGATCAGCAGCGACGTGGTCCGTTGGCGCGTGGCGATGCCACCGCTGCAGCCGAGAACTTGCAACCTCATGAGCAGGATTTCCGTATGCCGTGCGCGGGCGTCGTCTGTCCGTGCAAGGTGCCACGCTTCCAATGCCGAACGCAACTGTGCGAAGATGCGCGGGCCTGATTTTACGACGTTTTTTTCATCATCATGTTGCTCGCCGCCGCCGCTGTCGCCTGCCTGTTCTACGCCGCCGCCGCGCTGCAGCTCGGGCGTCGCATGCTGCGCGGCGCCGAGGCCGCCGAGGTGTCGAGCCGTGCGCCGCTGGCGCTCGCCCTCGGCGCGCTGCTGGTGCATGGTTACCTGGTGCTGGCGACCACCGTGGTCGACGACGGGCTGCATCTCGGGCTGTTCAACGCCGCCTCGCTGGTGGCCTGGGCCGTGGCCCTGCTGCTGGCGGTCGCCGCGCTGCGCATGCCGGTCGAGAACCTGGGCATCGCGATCTTCCCGGTCGCCGGCCTCCTCGCGCTGGCCAGCGCGGTCGCCCCGAGCGGCGGGGCGGTGATCAGCAGCAGTTCGCGCGGGCTCGAGCTGCACATCCTCAGCTCGGTCCTGGCCTACAGCCTGCTGACCATCGCCGCCTTCCAGGCGGTGCTGCTGGCCCTGCAGGACCGTCAGCTGCACAACCGTCAGCCCGGCGGCGTCATCCGCGCGCTGCCGCCGCTGCAGACCATGGAGCGGCTGCTGTTCCGCATGATCGCGGTCGGCTTCGTGCTGCTCAGCCTCTCGCTGCTCAGCGGCCTGGTGTTCCTGGAGGACCTGTTCGCGCAGCACCTGCTCCACAAGACCGTGCTGTCGATCGCCGCCTGGGGCGTGTTCGGCACGCTGCTGTGGGGGCGCTGGCGGCTCGGCTGGCGCGGACGCGTCGCCATCCGCTGGACTCTCGCCGGGTTCGCCGTGCTGATGCTCGCCTACTTCGGCAGCAAGTTCGTCCTCGAGCTGGTGCTGCAGCGGGTGTGACCGAGACCTCGCGGAGGCCTGCGTTGACAGCCCCCCGCGGCCGCCCGTAAAAGAACCCAACCCCACCCCCCTACGAGGCTCGCCCCCCCTTGGACGATGTTCCCCTAAGCCTCCTGTTCATGGTGCTGTTCGTCCTGATCGTCCTGTCCGCGTTCTTCTCGGGCTCGGAGACGGGACTGATGTCGCTCAATCGCTACCGCATGCGCCACCTGGCGCGCGAGGGGCACCACGGCGCGGCACGCGCGCGGCGCCTGCTGCAGCGACCCGATCGGCTGATCGGCCTGATCCTGATCGGCAACAACTTCGTCAACATCCTCGCCTCGGCCATCGCCACGGTGATCGCGCTGCGGCTGTTCGGCGAGATCGGCATCGCCATCGCCACCGGCACGCTGACGCTGGTGATCCTGATCTTCGCCGAGGTGACGCCCAAGACCCTCGCCGCGCTGCATCCCGAGCGCATCGCGTTCATCGCCTCGTGGGTCTACGAGCCGTTGCTCAGGCTGCTCTACCCGCTGGTCTGGGTGGTCAACTGGATGAGCAACTCGCTGCTGCGCATGCTCGGGGTCGATCCCGACGCCCACGGCGAGAAGCCGCTCACCCAGGAGGAGCTGCGCTCGGTGGTGCTGGAGTCGCACGGCCCGCTGCCAAAGCGCTACCGGCGCATGCTGCTCAGCGTGCTCGACCTCGAGTCGGTGACGGTCGAGGACATCATGGTGCCGCGCAACGAGGTGATCGGCATCGACCTCGACGACGACTGGGACGACATCCTCCAGCAGCTCGCGGGCAGCCAGTACGCGCGCCTGCCGGTCTACCGCGAGAGCCTCGACCACGTCGTTGGCTACGTCCACCTGCGCAAGATGCCCCGCCTGCTGCTGCAGGAGACCTTCACCCGCGAGGACCTCGACAAGGCGATCCGCGAGCCCTACTTCATCCCGGCCAGCACCACGCTCAACCGCCAGCTGTTCAACTTCCAGCACCAGAAGCGCCGCTTCGGGCTGGTGGTCAACGAGTACGGAGACATCCTCGGCCTGGTCACCATGGAGGACCTGCTCGAGGAGATCGTCGGCGAGTTCACCACCGACCCGGCGGACAGCATCAAGGACGTCTTCCCGCAGGAGGACGGCAGCTTCCTGGTCGACGGCTCGGCCACCATCCGCGAGATCAACCGCAGCATGGGCTGGCAGTTCCCGACCGACGGGCCCAAGACCCTCAACGGCCTGATCATCGAGTACCTCGAGTCGATCCCCGAGCCCGGCACCACGGTGAAGCTTGCCGGCTACCCGGTCGAGGTGGTGCAGACCACGGGCAACGCCGTGAAGATGGCGCGCGTCTACCCGGAACTGCGGCGCGAGTAGCGCCGGAATCACATCCGCCGGGCACGGCTGCAACCCTGCCGGCCCGCATCGACCGGACGGGCGCCGCGCCGCCGCAGGGAGGACCCATGCAGACCAAGATCCTGCTCGACGAGTCGGACATCCCGACCCACTGGTACAACGTCGTCGCCGACATGCCCAACCCGCCGGCACCGCCGCTCGGCCCCGACGGCCGGCCGATCGGCCCCGAGGCACTGGCGGCGATCTTCCCGATGGCACTGATCGAGCAGGAGGTCTCCGCCGAGCGCTGGATTTCGATCCCCGACCCGGTGCGCGAGGCGCTGAAACTGTGGCGGCCGTCCCCGCTCTACCGGGCCCTGCGCCTCGAACGGGCACTCGGCACCCCGGCGAAGATCTACTACAAGTACGAGGGCGTGAGCCCGGCGGGCTCGCACAAGCCCAACAGCGCCGTCGCCCAGGCCTACTAC
>JBFIFF010000075.1:0-7846 GCA_041602955.1 Gammaproteobacteria bacterium
CCAGCACAACCGTCATCGTCTGCTCCTTCGAGGGCTGGTCCGGGGGGGGTGGATCCGGTGGTTCGCCGAAGCCTCGATCCGGATCGGGCGCAGCGGATTCCGGCCACGTTTCGCCTGACTGCGCGGACGGTTCCGCCGGCTCCGCCGTGGCGCCGGCGAAGGCGGACTCGGTCAGCCGCTGGGTGCGTCCCTCCGCATCGGTGACCGTGACGATGCCGGCCGCGGCATCGTGCCCGTCCACGCGGACCCGGTCACCGCCGATCAGGCGGTAGAGGAGACCCGGTTGCAGCTCGGCCATGCGTTCAGTTCCGGTGGCGCCCCGATTCGGGCCTGGCGTGGCCACGGCGTCCGCGGCCGACGGGAGTATACAACCGGGTCGGTTCAGCGAGCCGGAGCGGCGCTGCGCGTCGCGCGCTGCAGGGCGACGATGCCGCCGACGATCAGCACCAGGCCGACCAGCGTCGACGGGTGGATCGCCTCGCCGAGGACCAGGTGGATCCAGACCAGCGACAGGAACGGGGCGAGGAAGATCAGCCCGCTGACCTGCGCCGTGGTCTGCGACAGGCGCAACGCCGAGATCCACAGCACGAAGGTCAGGCCCATCTCGAAGGTGCCGACGTACGCCGCACCGAGGAGCCCCGGCAGCGACGGCCACGCGGGACCACCGAGCAGGAAGGCGTAGGCGACCGCGAACACGCACCCGTAGGCGAAGTTGACCGCCAGGCGCAGCACCGCGTCGCCGCGGTCGCGCAGGTTGAGCAGCCAGTAGACGGCCCAGATCACCGTGCTGCACAGGGCAAGAGCCACGCCGATCGGATCGGTGGATTGCAGAGCCAGGAGTTCCCCGCGCGTCGAGATCACCACCACCCCGAGCAGGCAGACCAGCATCGCCGCCACCGCGCGCGGTCGCACCGGCTGGCGCAGGAACAGCGCCGACAGCAGCACCAGCACCACCGGCCAGGCGTAGTTGAGCGGCTGCGCCTGCTGCGCGGGCAGGCGGTCGTAGGCTTCGAACAGCACCGCGTAGTAGAGCCCGGGGTTGAGGAAGCCGAGCAGCGCCGACAGGGCGTGGTCGCGCCGTGTCCAGCGGGCCAGGGCACGCAGGCCGCCACGCAACGCGACCACGGCGAGCAGCACGAGCAGCGACGCCAGCGCCGACCACGCCAGCAGGTCCGGCGGCTCGAGGTGTTCGAGACTGAGCTTGAAGGCGGTCGCCACGCTCGACCACGCGAGCACCGCGGCCGCGGCGCAGAGGTAGGCGCGGGTCTGCTGCTGCATCGACCGGCGCTGCGGTCAGGCGCGGATCGCGGCCACCGCGTGGAAGTCGGCGACCAGCGCGTCGATGTCCGCGGCCTCGGTGTCCCAGGCGCACATGAAGCGGTAGGCCCCGCCGATGAAGTCGTAGAAGCGCCAGCCGCGATCGCGCAGCCCCCCGGCCAGCGCGTCGGACATGGAGACGAACACCGCGTTGGCCTCCGGGCCGTGGATCAGCGTGACCCCGGGCACCGCATCGAGTTCGGCGGCGAGGCGCGCGGCGCAGGCGTTGGCATGGCGGGCATTGACGAGCCAGGCGTCGCCCTCGAGCAGCCCGGTCCACGGGGCCGAGATCAGGCGCATCTTCGACGCCAGCTGGCCCGCCTGCTTGCAGCGGTAGGCGAAGTCGGCGGCCAGCGCGGTGTCGAAGAAGACCACCGCCTCGCCGACGGACAGGCCGTTCTTGGTGCCGCCGAAGCAGAGGACGTCGACGCCGACCTCCCAGGTCAGCGCACGCGGTGCGGCACCGAGCGCGGCGACGGCATTGGCGAAGCGCGCGCCGTCCATGTGCAGGCGCAGGTCGTGGCGGCGCGCCAGCTCACCGAGCGCCTCGAGCTGGGCCAGCGAGTAGACCGTGCCGAGCTCGGTCGCCTGGGTGAGGCTCAACACGCGCGGCTTGGGGTAGTGGATGTCGCTGCGCCGGGTCACCAGGTCGGCCACGCTGGCCGGGTCGACGCGCCCATCATCGCCCTCGGCGAGCAGCAGCTTGGTGCCGTTGGAGAAGAACTCCGGCGCGCCGCACTCGTCGGTCTCGATGTGCGCGGTGCGGTGGCAGATCACGCTGTGGTAGGACTGGCACAGCGCGGCCAGGGCCAGGGCGTTGGCCGCGGTGCCGTTGAAGACGAAGAACACCTCGCAGTCGGTCTCGAACAGCTCGCGGATGCGGTCGCACGCCCGCGCGGTCCACGGGTCCTCGCCGTAGGGGCGGGCGTGGCCGGCGTTGGCCGCGACGAGCGCCTCCCAGCCGGCCGGGCAGACGCCGGAGTAGTTGTCGCTGGCGAACTGGCGCCGCGGCTCGCGGCTCATCGTGCGCGCCGCACGCGGGCCGCGGCCCGGGTTGGCCGTGCACGAGGGGACGGCGGGGTGCGGGATGTGGCTGTGCGGATCACCCGGCGATTATAGTCGCGCCACGACCCACGCCGTGGGTCCTTGTCACGCCGAGGCCGGCGTGTAAACTTGGCTCGCCCAGGGATCCGGGCGAAACCGGCCGCGCGTGGACGCGGCAACGGCGAGCCAACAGCCACCACACGCGTCCTGTCCTGCGTCGATGCGGGCCGGCGACGCGGCGAGAACGAATACAGCGACATGGGCTACTTCCTGCAGCAGCTGATCAACGGCGTCACGCTGGGCATGATCTACGCGCTGATCGCGATCGGCTACACGATGGTCTACGGGATCATCGGCATGATCAACTTCGCCCACGGCGAGATCTTCATGATCGGGGCGTTCATCTCGATCATCACCTTCATGGTCCTGGGCCTGCTCGGCATCGGCTGGATCCCCCTGGCGCTGGTGGTGATGCTGCTCGTGACCATGCTGCTGACCGCGGTCTACGGCTGGGCGCTCGAGCGGGTCGCCTACCGGCCGCTGCGCAACTCCCCGCGGCTCGCCGCGCTGATCACCGCGATCGGCATGTCGATCTTCCTGCAGAACTACGTGCAGCTGCTGCAGGGCGCGCGGGTCAAGCCACTGCAGCCGCTGATCTCGGGTGGTTTCCGCTTCCTCGAGGGGGGCGAGTTCGTGGTCACGCTGAGCTACCTGCAGCTGTTCATCATCGTGCTGACCATCGTGCTGATGATCGTGTTCACCTTCATCATCGCCCGCACCGCGCTCGGTCGCGCCCAGCGCGCCTGCCAGCAGGACCTCGGCATGGCCGGGCTGATCGGCATCAACGTCGACCGCACCATCTCGCTCACCTTCGTCATGGGTGCGACGCTCGCCTCGGTGGCCGGCCTGATGTTCCTGCTCAACTACGGGGTCATCGACTTCTACATCGGTTTCCTCGCCGGGGTGAAGGCCTTCACCGCGGCGGTGCTCGGCGGCATCGGGTCGATCCCGGGCGCGATGCTCGGCGGGCTGCTGATCGGGCTGATCGAGGCGTTCTGGTCGGCCTACTTCACCGTCGAGTACAAGGACGTCGCCGCCTTCTCGATCCTGGTGCTGGTGCTGATCTTCCGACCTACCGGGCTGCTCGGAAAACCCGACGTCGAAAAGGTCTGAGCGATGGCCGAGGCAAGCGCCGTGCCCACGACCCCGACCCGCGCGATGCTGCGCGAGGCCGGCCTGATCGCGCTGGTCGTGTTCGGCCTGAGCGCGAGCCTGGTCGGCTTCAAGATCGAGGACATCCCGGGCGGGCTGGCGATCATCACCCGTTTCGACGGTGTCCTCTTCGCCACGCTGCTCGCCTTCGCCGGGCGCATCGGCCTGATCCTGATACGCGACCGCCGCGCGCTGCCGGTCGCCCTGGTCGCCCTGCCCCTCGCCGCCCTGGTGCTGGGGCTGCAGCTGTTCGGCGACACCGTCGATGCCGAACGCGCCTACCCGTTCCGCAGCGCGGTGGTGAACTGGACCCTGTTCGCCGTGACCCTGGTGCTCGGCCTGCGTGCCACGTGGCTCGCCTGGCACCACGGCGGGGCCCTCGTCGACCGCGAGGCGCGCGAGGCGACCATGGACCGCGTCGGCGCCCGGGTGCAGCTCGCGGCGCGCTTCCTCGGTCCTGCGCTGCTCGGCTTCGCCATCATCCTGCCGTTTTTGCCGTTCGCCGACCGCCGCCAGCTCGACATCGCGATCCTGGTCGTCACCTACATCATGCTCGGCTGGGGGCTGAACATCGTCGTCGGGCTCGCCGGCCTGCTCGACCTCGGCTACGTCGCCTTCTACGCGGTCGGCGCCTACAGCTACGCCCTGCTCGCGCAGTACTTCGACCTCGGTTTCTGGACCTGCCTGCCGCTGGCCGGCATCCTCGCCGCCTTCGCCGGCATCCTGCTCGGCTTCCCGGTGCTGCGCCTGCGCGGCGACTACCTGGCGATCGTCACCCTCGGCTTCGGCGAGATCATCCGCGTCATCCTGCTCAACTGGTACACCTTCACCGGCGGCCCGGACGGCATCTCCGGCATCCCGCGCCCGACCTTCTTCGGCCTGGAACTGTCACGCAATGCGTCCGACGGCGGCGAGACCTTCCACAGTTTCTTCGGCCTGACCTACTCGCCGATCGACCGGATCATCTTCCTGTTCTACCTGATCCTCGCCCTGGCGCTGCTGACCAACTACTTCACGCTGCGCATCCGCAAGCTGCCGATCGGGCGCGCCTGGGAGGCGCTGCGCGAGGACGAGATCGCGTGCCGCAGCCTGGGCATGAACCCGCGCAACACCAAGCTCACGGCGTTTTCCATCGGCGCGATGTTCGGCGGCTTCGGCGGCTCGTTCTTCGCCACCCGCCAGGGCTTCATCAGCCCGGAGAGCTTCACCTTCATCGAGTCGGCGGTGATCCTCGCCATCGTCGTGCTCGGCGGCATGGGCAGCCAGATCGGCGTGGTGTTCGCCGCCATCCTGCTGATCGGCCTGCCCGAGTTCTTCCGCGAGTTGCAGCAGTACCGCATGCTCGCCTTCGGCCTGGCGATGGTCATGATCATGGTCTGGCGGCCGAGCGGCCTGCTCGCCCACCGCGAGCCGACGCTGCGCCTGCACCCGAAGGAGAAGGGGTCGTGAGCGCGGTCCTGCAGGAGGCCCCGGCCCTGCTCACCGTCGAGCACCTGACCATGCAGTTCGGCGGACTGATCGCCATCAACGACGTCTCGTTCGAGGCCCAGCCACGGCAGATCACCGCGGTGATCGGCCCCAACGGCGCCGGCAAGACGACGCTGTTCAACTGCCTGACCGGGTTCTACAAGCCGACCGTCGGCCGCCTGACCCTGCGCCACCCACGCCGCGGCGAGTTCCTGCTCGAGCGCATGGAGGGCTACGACATCCCCGAGTACGCCGGGGTCGCGCGCACCTTCCAGAACATCCGCCTGTTCCCGCAGATGTCGGTGCTCGAGAACCTGATCATCGCCCAGCACAACAAGCTGATGCGCGCCTCGGGCTACACCTTCGCCGGGCTGCTCGGGTTGCCGGGCTACCGCAAGGCCGAGAAGCAGGCGATCGAGCTGGCCCGGTACTGGCTCGACCGCATCCACCTGACCCCACGCGCCGACTGGAACGCCGGCAACCTCCCCTACGGCGACCAGCGACGCCTCGAGATCGCTCGGGCCATGTGCACCGAGCCGGTGCTGCTGTGCCTCGACGAGCCGGCCGCCGGGCTCAATCCGAGGGAGTCTGCGGAGCTCAACAAGCTGCTCACCTACATCCGCGACGAGCACGGCATCGGTCTGCTGCTGATCGAGCACGACATGAGCGTGGTGATGGGCATCTCCGACCACATCGTGGTGCTCGACTACGGACGCAAGATCTCCGACGGCACGCCCGAGTACATCCGCAACGACCCGGCGGTGATCCGCGCCTACCTGGGCGAGGAGGAAGTCGAGGGGGACGTCAGCGATGGCTGAACCGATGCTCAGGGTCTCCGGGGTGCACACCTTCTACGGCCACATCGAGGCGCTCAAGGGCGTCGACATGGAGATCCATGCGGGCGAGATCGTCACCCTGATCGGGGCCAACGGCGCCGGCAAGTCGACGCTGCTGATGACCATCTGCGGCAACCCGAAGGCGCGCTCCGGGCGCATCGAGTTCCTCGGCGAGGACATCACCCGGCGCGCGTCGCACGAGATCATCAAGGGCGGCATCGCCCAGTCTCCCGAAGGGCGGCGCATCTTCCCGTTCATGACCGTGTTCGAGAACCTGCAGATGGGCGCCACGGTCAGCGATCCGAAGCACTTCGACGACGACCTCGAGCGGGTGTTCGCGCTCTACCCCCTGCTGCGCGAGCGGCGCAACCAGCGCGGCGGCACGCTCTCCGGCGGCGAGCAGCAGATGCTGGCCATCGGCCGCGCGCTGATGAGCCGGCCGAAGCTGCTGCTGCTCGACGAGCCGTCGCTCGGCCTCGCACCCCTGCTGGTCAGACAGATCTTCGACATCATCCGCCAGATCAACGAGGAGCAGGACATGACCGTGTTCCTCGTCGAGCAGAACGCCTACCACGCCCTGCGCCTGGCGCACCGCGGCTACGTGCTGGCCAACGGCGAGGTGCTGATGTCGGGCACCGGCAAGGAGCTGCTGGCCAACGAGGAGATCCGTGCCGCCTACCTCGAAGGCGGGCACTGAGGAGGGCTAAGGACGACCATGGAAGCGCTGCTCGGCACCTCCCTCGGCGTGTTCATCGGGCTGACCGTCATCATCGTCGGCTTCGCCGCGTGGATGACCGGCCAGGCGCTGGCGCTCACCTGGAAACCGTTCTGGCACGCGCTGATCTACTGCGTGCTGCTCGGTTTCGCCGACCGCTTCCTGACCTTCGGCCTGTTCGGCGGCGAGTTGCTGTCGCTCTCCGGCTACCTGATCGACACCGCGGTGCTGTCGGCCATCGCCCTGGTCGGCTTCCGTTTCAACCGGGCCCGCGCGCTGGTGCGCCAGTACCCGTGGCTCTACCGCCGTAGCGGCCTGTTCAGCGTCGAGGCGATCGGGCCGAATCCAGCTGGTCCGGCGCCGTGATGCTGTTGCGGCCCGCCTTGCGCGTAAGCTAGATTTGGTCCCCCTGCCGTGGCGCCTCACGTCGCGGCACCTCACCACCGAAAGCTCCACCCTGGAGGAAAACCATCCGATGAACACCCTCAAGTCCACTCTCCTCGCCGTCGCCGCAGGCACGCTCATCGCCGGCGCGGCGCAGGCCGAGATCGTCATCGCCACGGCCGGCCCGATGACCGGCCAGTACGCCTCGTTCGGCGAGCAGATGCAGCGCGGCGCCGAGATGGCCGTCGCCGACATCAACGCCGCCGGCGGCGTCCTCGGCCAGAAGCTCAAGCTCTCCATCGGCGACGATGCCTGCGACCCCAAACAGGCGGTGGCCGTGGCCAACAAGTTCGCCAGCGACGGCGTGGTCTTCGTCGCCGGGCACTTCTGCTCCGGCTCGTCGATCCCGGCGTCGAAGGTCTACGAGGAGGAAGGGATCATCCAGATCTCGCCCGCCTCGACCAACCCGAAGCTGACCGAGGAAGGTGGCGACAACGTCTTCCGCACCTGCGGCCGCGACGACCAGCAGGGCATCGTCGCCGGTGACTACCTGGCCGACAACCACGGCAAGCAGAAGATCGCGATCCTCCACGACAAGACCGCCTACGGCAAGGGCCTGGCCGACGAGACCAAGGCGCAGCTGAACAAGCGCGGCGTCACCGAAACGATGTACGAGGCCTACACCGCCGGCGAGAAGGACTACTCGGCGCTGGTGTCGAAGATGAAGGGCGCCAACGTCGACGTCGTCTACCTCGGCGGCTACCACACCGAGGCCGGCCTGATGATCCGCCAGGCGCGCGAGCAGGGTTACAACGTGCAGCTGATCTCCGGCGACGCGCTGGTGACCGACGAGTACTGGAAGATCACCGGC
>JBFIFF010000076.1:0-7835 GCA_041602955.1 Gammaproteobacteria bacterium
ATGCCCTTGCGCTCGGCCCAGTTGCCAACCGCCTCGAGGTCGATGTTGACGAACGCGGCGACGAAGTCGCGCTCGTGGCCGAAGGTCACGACCTCCTTGATCTGCGGGAAGAACTTGAGCTTGTTCTCCAGATACTTGGGGGCGAACATCGAGCCGTCGTTGAGCTTGCCGACGTCCTTGGCGCGGTCGATGATCCGCAGGTGGCCGTCGTCGCCGAAGTAGCCGGCGTCGCCGGTCAGCACCCAGCCGTCGGGCGTCTTGGTCTCGGCGGTCGCCTCGTCGTTCTTGTGGTAGCGCAGGAACACGCCGGGGCTGCGGTAGAGCACCTCGCCGTTGTCCGCGATCTTGACCTCGACGCCCGGCGCCGGCACGCCGACGGTGTCCGGCTTGACCTCGCCGTCGGGGTGCATGGTGATGAACACCGAGGCCTCGGTCTGGCCGTAGAGCTGCTTGATGTTCATGCCCAGGCCGCGGTAGAAGTCGAAGATCTCGGGGCCGATCGCCTCACCCGCGGTGTAGGCGACGCGCACCTTCGAGAAGCCGAGCACGTTCTTCAGCGGCCCGTAGACCAGCAGGGAGCCGAGGAAGTACTCGAAGCGCTCCCAGGCGCTGACCGCCTCGCCCTCGAGGAGTCGGACGCCGACGCGTCTCGCGACATCGATGTAGTGCTTGTAGAGCCTCTGCTTGATCGGGCTCGCATCCTCGATGCGGATACTGACGCTGGTCAGCAGGTTCTCGAAGATCGCGGGCGGCGCGAAGAAGTAGCTCGGACCGATCTCGCGCATGTCGGTCATGACCGTGTCGCTGCTCTCCGGGCAGTTGATGCAGAAACCGCAGACGTAGGCCTGCGCGACCGAGAAGATGCAGTCACCGACCCACGCCAGCGGCAGGTAGGAGACCATCTCCTCGTTGGCGGTCAGGCGGTCGAACTCGGCGGCATTGCGCGCGGTGACCACCAGGTTGTCGTGGCTGAGCTCGACCCCCTTGGGCCGCCCGGTCGTGCCCGAGGTGTAGAGCATGATCGCGAGGTCGCCGCCCTGGCCGGCGGCGATGCTCTGCTCCAGCTGGCCGGCGTGATCGCGGTTCCAGTCGCGTCCGCGCGCCTGGACGGCGGCGACCGAGTGCAGGAACGACTGGTCGTAATCGCGCAGGCCGCGCGTCTCCTCGAAAAGGATGTGTTCGAGTCCGGGGCAGTGCGCCTTGATCTCCAGGAGCTTGTCGACCTGCTCCTGGTCCTCGACGACGGCGAAGCGGATCGCCGCGTGCTCGAAGATGTACTGCATCTCCTCGGCGACCGAGTCCTGATAGACCGGCACCGGCACGCCGCCGGCGATCTGCGCGGCGACCATCGCCCAGTAGAGCTCGGGCCGGTTGTCGCCGACGATGGCGAGCTTGTCGCCGGGCCCGAATCCCAAGGCGACGAGCCCACCGGCCAGCGCCATGATCTCGTCGTGTGCCTGACTCCAGGTCCACGACTGCCAGATACCGAAGGCCTTCTCGCGGATCGACGGACGGTCTCCGCGTGTGCGCGCGTGCTCGAGCAACAGTTTCGGAATGGTGTCCAGCGTGGCCGACCGAGCGGCCTGATCGTGGTTGTCGACCATGATCTGTGTCGTTCCTCCATCCTCGGCGATGCCATCCCCCGGTTGCCCCGGGTGTATCAGCCACGTCATCGCCTGGCCGAAGTAAGAAGGTAGCTTGCCGAGGCCGCCCTGCAAAGACCTTTTGTTTACAGATCGGCCGAGCGAACCCCCAGAGGGTCGGAGAGACTAAACCAGCAAACCAACAGTGTCAACAAGGTTTTCCCAGCAATTTCAAGTGGTAATGGGCGGTTTCGATGCTGCGCTGCAACAAGCAATCTGGCAGGATTGTCGACAATATTTGCTATCTCATTGATATTCGAATCGTTTGCTCTCAGGCGGAGTCCGCGCCATGGTCAAACCGCTCCTTACGACTGCCGCGACCAGGATGCTACCCTCTGCGGATGCCAAGCCCTGCGCCACCCCACACGCCCGGTGCCATGCGCCCGGCCGTGGTCACGGTAGGCGACGAACTGCTCTTCGGCGAGCGTGAAAACGGCAACCAGCGCTGGCTGCTCCAGCGCCTGCAGGCCCTGGGCCACCCGGCCGAGCTGGCCGTGACGCTTCCCGACGCCCTGGGCACCATCGCGCACTGGGTTGCCGCTCTGGTCGCACGTGGCTGCGCCCCGATCCTGGTCTCCGGCGGCCTCGGCGGCACCCACGACGACCGCACCCGGGAGGGGGTTGCGGCCGGACTCGGTCTCGCGCTCGAGCTGCATCCCGCGTGCGACGCCCTGCTCGCCGCACATTACGGCGACCGCTACACGCCGCAGCGCCGCCGCATGGCCAAGCTGCCGTCCGGCTGCACCCTGCTGCCCAACCCGGGTGGCGCCCCCGGCTTCCGCTGCGGCGAGGTGTACGCGTTCCCCGGCTTTCCCGAGATGCTTCGCCCGATGGCCGAGGCGGTGTTCGCCGAGACCCTGCCACGCGCAGCCGTCGCCTCGGTCGTGGTCGACGCGGCCCTCCCGCTCACGGAGGGCGACATCGCCCTGGAGGTCGAGGCCTTCAGCCACGCCCACCCCGACGCGCGCATCGGCATCTACCCGGTCTCGGGCGGCGGCCCCCCCGCGGTGACGCTGCGCCTGCGGGTCCGCGAGGAGGATGCCGCGACACGTGCCGCGTTCGACGCGCTGGTCGCCCGACTGCGCGACGGCCTCGGGTGAACTCCGCCCCTGAGATATACTCGCCAGGCAACACCACCACGCTCTGACGGAGAGCCCCTTGAGCTGGATCAGCGCCCTGCTCGGCCTCGCGGTCGGCGCCCTCGCCGGCTACCTCATCGCCCGCCGCTTCGGCGGCTCCGGAGCACGGGCCACGGCCCTGCAGCAGGAGCTCGACCGGGCCCGCGAAGAACACGCCGCCTATCGCAGCGAGGTCGGCGAGCACTTCGCGCGCACCGCCGTGGCGGTCAACCAGCTGACCGAGAGCTACCGCACCGTCCACCAGCAGCTGAGCGAAGGTGCACGCACGCTTTGCGACGACGAGGCGGCGCAGACCGCGCTGGCCTTCGACCGCTCCCGCCTGATCGATCCCCCGGGGGACGATGCCGCGGGCGACGGCGAGGCGCGCGATACGTCCCCTGCAGAGACCGACACCGCGGTCGAGACCGACGCGGCGCAGCATGACGAAGTCCCCGGCGCAGACGAGGAAGCCGACCGACCCGCAGATGCCGCGGGCGATCCGGCGCCGGTCGGCAACACGCCGCGCGGCGGGGCGTCATGGACGCCGCCCGATCCGCCCGCCGACATCGAACCGCCCTCCGACGAGGCCCTGGACGCCCCCAGGGCCCCGCGCGACTACGCCGATGACGACGCCGGCGACCGCGCGACCCGGAGCTGAGCCACCCAAGGAGCGCGCCGTGTGCGAACTGCTCGGGATGAACGCCAACGTCCCGACCGACATCGTGTTCAGCTTCACCGGCCTGATCGAGCGCGGCGGCCGCACCGGGCCGCACCGCGACGGCTGGGGCATCGCCTTCTACGAGAACCGCGGTTGCCGCTGCTTCCACGACCCGCTACCGGGTGCGCACTCCGAGGTCGCCGACCTGCTCCGGCGCTACGCCATCAAGAGCCGCATCGTGCTGTGCCACATCCGTCGCGCCAACCGCGGGCGGGTCTGCCTCGAGAACACCCATCCGTTCACCCGGGAACTGTGGGGGCGCACCTGGAGCTTCGCGCACAACGGCCAGCTCAAGGGGATCAAGGGCTGGCCGCTGGGGCGTTACCGCCCGGTCGGCACCACCGACAGCGAACACGCCTTCTGCTGGCTGCTCGACCGGGTGCGCCGGCGCTTTCCCGAGCCGCCGCGGCGTGCCGCGGACCTGCGCCGCGAACTGGCGCGCCTGATCGGGCGCCTCGCGAGGCTCGGCGTCTGCAACCTGCTGCTCAGCGACAGCCGACACCTCTACGCTTACTGCAGCACCGAGCTGGCCTGGTTGACGCGGCGCGCGCCCTTCGGCACCGCGAGCCTGATCGACACCGAGGTCAACGTCGACTTCGCCCCGGTCACCACGCCGAAGGACGTGGTCACGATGGTCGCGACCCGCCCGCTGACCCGTGACGAGACGTGGCAGTCGGCCGAGCCCGGCTCCTTGCTGGTGTTCTCCGGCGGCGAACTTCGCGCCCGGCTCAGGGCGAGCTAGCTATTCCCCGAGTCCCAGCCGCTCACGCCGCGCGCGGTCGACCGCCTCGACCTTAGCGCGGATCTCTGGCCGTGCGGCGCACAGCGCCTCGAAATCCGCGCGCCTGAGCTCGTAGAGCGCGCAGGGCGTCGCTGCGCGGCAGGTGGCGGTGCGCGGCGCGTGGTGCAGCAGCGCCATCTCGCCGAAGAAGTCGCCCGCGAACAGGCGGGCGAGGTCCTCCTCCTCGGCCCCGTCGCCTCGCGCGACCCGGACCACGCCGCGCCCGATCAGATACATCGAGTCGTCGTGCGCCCCCTCGGCGACGATCACCTCCCCGTCGGGCACGGTGTGCGCGTGCAGGCAGGCGGCAACGCGCGCGAAGTCGTCATCGGAGAGGCCGCGGAACAGCGGCACCTGGCCGAGCAACTCGGCCGGATCGAAACGCAGCTTGGCGACGTCTCCCCCACGCAGCCCCTCGACCCGCTCGGCGACCTCGTCGAGCAGCTCGTGGGCCGTGCCCGCGGGGAGCGTGCCATTCTCGCGCTCGGCCTCGATGGCCTCGCGCTCGGCGTAGAGCAGCAGCCGACCCGCCAGCCGCTCCTGCATCGCCGCGACGAACTCGGGGAACTGCGCCGCGGTCTCGTCGATACGCGCGACGGCCTGTTCGCGCCAGTAGCGGTAACGCTCGCGCACCGCGGCCACCGCGGCCCCGCCGAGGGCGCGCTCGCGGGCCACCCGCTCGAGGTCCTCGAGCACCCGCAGACTGCCCTGGTAACGACCCCAGGCCTCCTCGTACTCGAAGGCGACCAGGGAGGTGGTGCGCCGCTCCTCCAGCGCGGTGTGCGCCAGCAGGCGGCGCAGCCAGCGCAGGCAGGCCTCGGTCACCGTCTCGTAGGGCGGGTGCAGGGTGTACTCCGGCAGGTCGCCGCGATGACGCAACCCCTCGGCCTGGACGTCGACCGAGTGAACGAGATCGCGGCAGGCGCGCTCGCTGAGGTGACCGCGGGCGAAGGCGCCCAGGTAGTGTGCCCGCTCGAGCGCCAGCGATCGCAGGAACAGCAGGTGCAGTTCGGCCTCGGGATCGAGCTCGGCGCGACGCAGGCGGTCCACCGCCTCTGCGAGCGCCATGCGGGCGGCCTGGTAGTCGTCGTGCAACCTGCCGGCGAGGCGGGCCGAGAAGAGTCCGCCCTGCTGCAGTTCGGGAATCCGCGTCAACGCCAGCCCCTTGGCCGCGAGGAGCGCCTCCTCGCGCGCCAGGCGATCGGCCAGCGGCGGGCGGTCGAGGCCGAGGCGACGCACCAGTCGCTCGATGGTCAGCCCCTGCGCGAGCAGCGTGAAGAGCACCGCGCCGGTGACCAGGGCGACGAAGGTCGGTGCCTCGGGGAAGGCCGGAAGGCTCAGCACGATCGCCAGCGCCACCGCACCGCGCAGACCGCCCCAGAACATGACGTGGCGGTAGGGCGCACCGACCGCCTCCCGGCCGGGCAACCGGTCGAGCAGCGGCAGGAGGCCGTAGATCACCACGGCGCGGGCGAGCAGCATCGCGATGACCACCAGCAGCAGCAGGTCGAGCGCGCCACCCAGTGCGAACAGGTCGACCCGCAGGCCGACCAGCAGGAAGATCAGGGCGTTGGCGACGAAGGCCATGTACTCCCAGAAGTGCTCGAGGTAGCCGCGCACCGACGGGGAGATCTTCAGCCGCCCCCAGCCGCCGAGGGTCATGCCGGCGGCGACCACCGCCATCACCCCGCTGACGTGGAACACCTCCTCGGCGACCAGGAACGACAGGTAGGCGAGGACCGTCGTCAGGGTGATCTCGATCGGGCCGTCGCCGTGGCACAGGCCGAGCGCCCAGCCGCACAGCAGCGCCAGCATCCAGCCGACCAGCACGCCGCCGGTGAACACGACCACGAAGCGCACCAGCCCGTCGAGCAGCGTGCCGGCGTCGACCTGGCTCGCGGTCATGACCCCGACCAGGATGCCGGCGAGCACCAGCGAGGTGGCGTCGTTGAACAGGCTCTCGCCCTCGACCAGCACCGTCAACCGCTGCGGCGCCCCGAGCTGGCGGAACAGCGCGACCACGGCGACCGGGTCGGTGGCGCTGAGGATCGCACCGAGCAGCAGCGCCGCGACCAGCCCGAACGGCGTCGTCGCCGCGAGCAGGCCACCGATCACCGCGGTCGACAGCAGCAGCCCCGGCACCGCAAGGGTCAGGATCGGCGCGAGGTTGCGCCGCACCAGCCGCGCGTCGAGGTTGAAGGCCGACTCGAAGATCAGCGTCGGCAGGAAGACGAACAGGATCACGTCGGGGGAGATGTCGTGCTCGGCGAGGGGGCGCAGCGCTTGTGGCCCGTGGTCGGCGAGCAGGCCCAGGCCCACGCCGACGACCACAAGCAGCACCGTGAACGGCAGTCGCCAGCGCCGACTCAGGACCAGCGTCAGCGCCGAGACCAGCAGCAGGACGACGATCGTCGTGACCAGGTCCGCCACCTGGGAGGCGGCATGCATGGGCTCCCTCCCCGGGGCCGCGCGCCCTCGCGGCCCGCCTCAGTCGCGCCGGGTCAGCGCCTCGCGCGTGATCCGTTCGCGCAGGTCGGCGACCACGTGGCCGACGCTGCCGTGGGCGTGCGGCTCGACCCGCTCGACGCTGCCGTCGGCGCGGCGCCGGTAGAACTGCCCGGAATCCCGATCGAGTAGCGGCAGGTACTGGCCGTGCACGTCCTCGTAGACCCGCACCCGGCAGACCACCTCGCCCCGCTCGGGGTCGGGCGACGGGGCCAGGAAGAGCATGCCCTTGCGCTCCTGGACCACGTGCGTCCCCTCCGTGTCGCGGAAGGCGACGTAGTAGCGCCCACCCTCCTTATGATAGTAGTCGGCGCACATCGGCCAGACCGCCTCGCCGACCACCTCGTGGATGCGCCCGCCCCGGATGCAGAAGGTCTTGTCGACCTTCGACAGCGTCCACGCCGAGGTCATGCGGTCGGGACTGTGGGTGAGCAGCGTACGGCGCGGGTCCAGCGCCGTGCGCCCGAGCTGGTCGTAGCCGGTGTGCACGACGCTGTGCGGGCCGGAGACGTCGTGGATCGACACCCCCTCCTCGAAGGTGGCCTGCGCCTCGGCGAAGCGCCGCTCGCTCCAGGTCCGCTCGACGAAGTCGTTGATGTCGCCCTCGAGCACCCCGGCGGAGGCGAACGCCTCCGGCGCCAGGTCGTGGTTCGGCGTACGCCGGTCATCGACCAGCGCACGCCACAGCTCGAGGTCGTGGTTGGTGTCGGACGGGATGACCAGGAGCTCGTCGCCGTAGCGCACGCGCAGGCCCGCGGTCGGCAGGCCGTGCCAGACCGGCGCGTTGATCGCCTCGATGGTGAACCCCTCGGGGTCCGCGTACACCCTTGGGTCGCCGTCGTAGAAGGCCGGGTCCCCGTAGGCGTAGTAGGCGGCCGGCTCGACCCAGGCCCCACAGTCGGGATCGCGGTAGAGCAGACGGGCGCGGCCGGTGACCGGGTTGACGATCGCCTTGGCCCGCCCGGGCTCGACCGGGTGGCCGTCGAGGTCGACCACGGCGAGCCCGCCACCGCGGGCCCGGGCATCCTCGAGACGCACCCTCGCGCGCGGCCCGACGGGGATGCGCCGGA
>JBFIFF010000077.1:0-7786 GCA_041602955.1 Gammaproteobacteria bacterium
CCCGAGGTGTGCATCGCCGACATCCACGAGGACGGACGCTACCTCTATCCCGGCACCGGCTTCGCCGACGAGACCGGCACGGGCGAGGCCACGGGCACCAAGCTGAACCTGCCCGCCCCACCCGGCGCCGACGACACCTTCTTCAACCATGCATGGCCGCAGGCGCTGGAGTTCGTGCGCGCCGCGCGCCCCGAGTTCGTCATCCTGCAGGCCGGCGCCGACAGCGTCGCCGGCGATCCGATCACCCACATGCGCTTCACCCCGCAGGCCCACGCCCGAGCCGCGCGCGACCTCGCCGCGGTCGCCGACGAGTTCGGCGACGGCCGGCTGATCGTCACCGGCGGTGGCGGCTACAACCGCACCAACCTGGCCCTGGCCTGGAACGCCGTCGTCGCCGCCCTGCTCGAGTGATCCCGACCCGTTGGCGGACGCGATGGCGTCGGCTATGATCGCGGACTGCCGAGCGCATCACAGAAAAACAACCGCGGCCGGCACAACATAAAAACGACAAGCGGGTCTATTTCGAGGAGGAGACCATGATCATCAAGGCGACGTCGCCTCTGTTCGGAGGCTGGCAGGGCCGAGCCGAAGTCACCACGCAGCCACCGGCCAGCCGTTTCCGCGAACCGGTGCTGGTCATCGACGGGAACCCGGTCGACCGTGTCGTGGCCCAGGTGGCCGGCTACCGCGTGGTCGAGGCGAACGAGTTCGAGCGCCGTCACCTGGCGCGGGGTGGCTACCTGCTCTAGACCGCGATCGGCGGTCGCCGCGCCGTCAGGCCACCTCGGCCGACGGCGGGTAGTAGTCGCGCGCGATCGGCCGCACCCAGCCGAACGGGTCCTCCTGACGCCCCTCCTGGATGCCGAGCAGCGCCTCCTTGAGGCTCATCGCCACCGGGCCCGGATCGTCGGGCAGCGCGTACTCGGTGCCGTCGGCATCGCCGACCACGCTGATCGGACTGACCACCGCCGCGGTCCCCGAGGCGAAGGCCTCGCTGCAGCGCCCGTTGCCAATGTCGGCGAGCAGGTCGTCGATCGGCATGGTCGCCTCGACCACCTCGTGGCCGAGCGAGCGCGCGAGTTCGAGCAGCGAATCGCGGGTGATCCCCGGCAGGATCGAGCCGCTGAGCTTGGGCGTGTACAGCCGTCCCTCGATCACCGCGAAGAAGTTCATCCCCGACAGCTCCTCGATGTTGGTGCGGCTCATCGGGTCGAGCCAGAGCGACTGGTCGAACCCCCTGGTCTTGGCCTTGGCCGCCGACAGCAGGCTGGCCGCGTAATTGCCCCCGGTCTTGACCGCGCCGGTGCCGCCGACCGCCGCCCGGGCGTCGTTGCGCTCCACCAGCACGCGCATGCTGCCGGCGTGGTACGCCTCGGAAGGACTGGCCACGACGATGTAGGTGTTGGTGCTGGAGACGCCGAGGCCGAGGTTGGGCTGGGTGCCGATCACGAACGGGCGCAGGTACAGCGACTGGCAGGTGTCGCCCGGAATGTACGGCTCGGCCCACGCGGTCAGCGAGGCCACCCCCTCCATGAACACCTCCTCGGGCACCTCCGGCATGCACAGGCGTCGCGCCGAGGTGGCGAAGCGCGCGGCATGGCGCTCGGGACGGAACAGCGTGGCGTGGGGCGTCTCGACCTTGTAGGCCTTCATCCCCTCGAAGTACTCCTGGGCGTAGTGCAGCACCTTGGCGCTCGGGTCGAGCTCGATCGGGCCGTAGGGCTTCAGGCGCCCCTGCCCCCAGACCCCGTCGACCGCGTCGCAGACGTACATCACCGGGATCCTTACCACGCCGAAACCGAGCTTCTCGGGCAACCTGAAACCGGCCAGCGCCTGCTCGACTCCTGGCTCGATGGCAACCTCACGTGACCCGCTCATCTCCCGCTCCCCGGTGTGTCGTTAACCGCGCGTGCGCCGCGAAAAGCCCAGTCGGGCAAGGTTAACCGAGGCGCCGCCCGGCGTCACCCTGCCGCTCAGCGTGGCGGCATGCGGATCGCCGCATCGAGGCGGATGGTCTCCCCGTTGAGGTAGCCGTTGGCGATGACATGCTCGACCAGCCGCGCGTATTCGTCGGGATCGCCGAGTCGCTTCGGGAACTGCACGTTGGCGATCAGCGGCGCGCGCACCTCGTCGGTCATCGCCGCCATCATCGGGGTCTCGAACACCCCCGGCGCGATGGTGTTGACGCGGATGCCGAGCGCGGCCATCTCGCGCGCCAGCGGCAGCGTCATGCCCGCGACGCCCGCCTTGCTCGCGCTGTAGGCGGCCTGGCCGATCTGGCCGTCGAAGGCCGCGACCGAGGCGGTGTTGACGATCACCCCGCGCGCGCCGTCGGCGTCGGGCTCGTTCCTGGCCATCGCCGCCGCGGCCAGGCGCAGGACGTTGAAGGTGCCGATCAGGTTGATCTCGATGGTGCGGCTGAACTTCTCGAGCGGCAGGGGTCCGTCGCGCCCGACCGCGCGCCCGCCGGTGGCAACGCCGGCGCAGTTGACGCAGAAGTGCACGCCACCGAACGCCTTGAGCGTCGCCGCCAGCGCCGCCTCGGCCGAGGCCGCATCACTGACGTCGACCGCCACACCGGTGGCCGACTCGCCGAGGCCCTGGGCCGCCTGCGCCGCCTGGTCGCCGTTCAGGTCCCACAGCGCCACCCGGGCGCCGGCCGCGGCCAGCCGCTTTCCGGTCGCGAGCCCGAGCCCCGAGGCCCCTCCGGTGACGATTGCCACGTTGCCTTCGATCTGCATCTCGATCTCCCTTGCACATTGATCTTGTGGGCCGGACTTCCGCCCGGACCTGAGAAAAGCCCTGCGTGCCTCAGCCGCTGACCAGTGCGCGGCTGATCACCAGCCGCTGCACCTCCGACGTGCCCTCGTAGATCTGGCATACGCGCACGTCACGGTAGATGCGCTCGACCGGGAAGTCGCTGAGCACGCCGTAACCGCCGTGGATCTGGATCGCCGCCGAGCAGACCTCCTCGGCCATCTCCGAGGCGAACAGCTTCGCCATCGACGCCTCCTTGAGGCACGGCTCGCCGGCGTCACGCAGCGCCGCGGCACGCAGGATCAGGCCGCGCGCGGCCTCGATCCTGGTCGCCATGTCGGCGAGCCGGAAGGCCACCGCCTGGTGCGCGATGATCGGTTTGCCGAACGCCTCGCGTTCCTGCGCGTAGCGCAGCGCCGCCTCGAAGGCCGCCCGGGCCATGCCCACGCTCTGCGCGGCGATGCCGATGCGTCCGCCCTCGAGGTTGCTGAGCGCGATGCGGTAGCCCTGGCCCTCGTCACCGAGGCGGTTGGCGGCCGGCACGCGGCATCCGTCGAAGACGATCTGCGCGGTGTCCGAGGCCTTCTGGCCGAGTTTCTTCTCGATGCCGGCGACCACGTAACCCGGCGTGTCGGTCGGCACGATGAACGCGGTGATGCCGCGCTTGCCCGCCCCCGGGTCGGTCACCGCGAAGACGATCGCGAGCTGGGCATTGGCCCCCGAGGTGATGAACTGCTTGGTGCCGTCGAGTACGTAGTGGTCGCCATCGCGCACCGCACGGCACTTCAGCGCCGCGGCGTCGGAGCCCGCCTGCGGCTCGGTCAGGCAGAAGCAGCCAAGGCTCTCGCCGCGCGCCATCGGCTTGAGGGACGTCTCCTTCTGCGCGTCGCTGCCGAACTTGTAGACCGGCATGCAGGCGACCGAGTTGTGCACGCTCATGATGGTCGAGGTGGCCCCGTCGCCGGCGGCGATCTCCTCGAGTGCCAGCGCGTAGGCGACGTGGTCGACGCCGGCGCCGTCGTAGGCCTCCGGGACCAGCATGCCGAGCAGGCCCAGTTCGCCCATCTGCGCCAGCGCCTCGCGCGGGAAGGTGGCGTCGCGGTCCCAGGCCGCGGCGTGTGGGGCGAGCTGCTCCTGGGCGAAGCTGCGCGCCATGTCGCGGATCATCGTCGGTTCTTCGGTCAACAACACCACCGGCCTCCTCGTCCGTCGTTCCCTAGTTCCCCGGCACAGGGCACGCGAGGCCCGGCCGTGGCGTCCACCGCACCCCCTGCATCGCGGCCTGGCGCATGCGGCCTCGTGCCGGCGGGAGACGACCCGAGGCGCGATTGTACTCCGCTCACCCGCCGGAGAGCCTCGGGCACGATGGCGGATGCAGGCCTCCTTGAGAACGGATCATCCGGACGATCTCGGCGCGTCGCAACACGCCCGCCCCGCCGGACGCGAGGATGGCGAAGGCAGACTCGGTGGTCGGCTGGCGGGCCGGGTCGGGCGCGATCCACCCGCCATGAATCGGGATGGTGCCGCACGGACTGGGACGACCTCGGGGCGCATCGCGGGCGTTCAGGTCAGGAGTGCGACGGCCGCGGAGAAGGTGATGAACGCGAGGGCGGTCGTCGCCAGGACCACCTGCGCGATGCGACCGGTGCCCGCGGCGAAGCGCTCGGCGAGCATCGGCACGTTGCTCGCGCTCGGTAGCGCGGCGACCAGCACGAGGACCGTCAGCGCCGACGGCTCGAGCGGCACGCCGAGCCGGATCGCGACCGATCCGGCCGTGAATACGAGCAACGGGTGGACCAGCAGCTTGTAGAACACCAGCTGGGCGACACTGGGGCGGCAGCCGACGACCGCCCGGGTGGCCGGGACCATGTTCGCGCGGGCCAGCACCGCGCCGATCGTGAACAGGGCGGTCGGCGAAGCGGCCTCGGCGAGCATGTCGATGCTGCGACTCAGCGGCGCGTAGAGCGCAAAGGCGTAGTACGAGGACAAACCGCCGAGCAGGATCGCCCACGGCAGCGGGTTGGTAACGACGCCCCTCAGCGCGCGCAACGCGGCCTGCCGTGAACCGCCCGCACCCGAAGCGCTGATGCGTGACATGGCGATGCACAGGGACGAGGTGATGATCATGTCGATGGCCAGCGCCACGATGACGGGGCCTGCGGCCACGACCCCCAGCAGCGCCGTCAGCAGCGGCATGCCCATGAAACCCGAGTTCGGGAACGCCGCGACGAGGGCGCCGAACGACGCATCGTTCCAGCCACTGGTCTCCTTCAGCGTCGTGACCAGGGTAATGGTGACCATGACCAGCGCGCAGAGGAGGTAGACAGCGATCGCGCCGACGTCGAGCAGCTTGTCGATCGGCGTGCGGGCAGCGAATTGGTAGAGCATGCACGGCAGCGCGAAGTAGAGGACGAAGACGTTCAGGCCAGGGATCGCCTCGAGCGGCAGCATGCGCAAGCGCGCGGCCAGGTAGCCGCACAGGACCAGCGCGAAGAACGGGAAGGTTACCTGCAGGATCTGTTGCAAGACGACATCCTTTCTTATTCGCGCACGCAGTCCGCGCGCCGCAGCGAGCCGACGCGCGGACAGGCGAACGCGGCAGCGTCAGCCCAGCGCGGACCTGGCCGGTCTCTCGACGGGTTCCAGACGCTGCTTCAGGAGGCGGTGCTGGATCTTGCCCGTGGCGGTGCGTGGCATCTGCGCATCGTCGATGAAGACGACGGAGCGCGGGCACTTGAACGCCGCGAGGCGCTCGCGGCACCACGACTGGATCGCGTCCGCTTCCAACTGCGCGCCATCGTGCAGGACGATCACCGCCTGCACCGTCTCGCCCCACTTGTCGTGCGGGATGCCGATCACCGCGACGTCCTTGACCTGGGGATGCCCGCCGAGGACACCCTCCACCTCGGACGGGTAGATGTTCTCGCCCCCGCTGATGATCATGTTGCTCTTGCGGTCGACCAGCCAGATGTACCCGTCCTCGTCCCTGCGGGCCATGTCGCCGACCGAGCACCATGAGCCGCGGAACGCCTCAGCGGTCTTCTCCGGGTTGCGCCAGTAACCGTCGAACACGTAGGCGGTGCGCGAGAAGAGCTCGCCGACCTCGCCATCCGCCACCTCGTGGCCGTGCTCGTCGAGGATGCGGATCGCTCCGCTGCCGGCCCACTCCCGCCCGACCGACCCGAGTTTTTCCAGCTGCTCGTGCGGGCGCAAGAGCGTCACCCAGCCGGCCTCGGTCGAGCCGTAGAGCTCGTAGAGCTTGCCGTTGGGAAAGTACTCCAGGATGGCGATCTTGGTGTCCTTGCGCGCGGGCGCCGAAGAGATCAGCAGCTTGCCCACGCTGCCCATGTCGTAGCGGTCCTTCACCGCCTCCGGCAGCGACAGGATCATGATGTAGTGGGTCGGCACCAGCGAGGTGAAGGTGACCTTCTCGCGGGCCAGCGTGGCGATGAACGCCTCGGGGTCGAAGCTGCGGCGGTCATCGATGATGCAGGTCGCCCCGAGGTGCATGAAGGTGGTGCCGAAGTACAGGGAGTTGGCGTGGCACAGCGGCATCACCAGCAGGCCGGTGTCCTCCGACGTGAAGCCCATCTCGAGCGCGGTGGCTAAAGCGATCAGCGTGCTGCCGGCGTGGCTGCGGATGGCACCTTTCGGCCGCCCGGTGGTGCCGGAGGTGTACATCAGCGCGCACGTGTCGCCCGGCTCCACGCGCGGGAACTCGCCCCGTCCTTCGGCGCGGCCGAGCAGGCGCTCGTAGTTCTCCCAGCCCGCGTGCGCCACGTCGTCGAGGACGATGAAGCGGTCGGCCTTGACGGTCAGCTCGCCGCGGATCGGGTCCACGGTCTCGACGAACTCGCCTCCCGCGATCAGCGCGGACGCCTCGCAATGGTCGAGGATGTAGGCGATTTCCGCCGCGCTCAGGCGGAAGTTGATCGGGACCGCGACCAGCCCGGCGCGGGCCAGGGCGACGTAGATCTCCATCCACTCGACGCCGTTGTAGGCGAGCACGCCGACGCGCTCGCCCTTGGCGAGACCGAGCGCGAGCAGCGACTCGGCCAGCTGGCTGGCCCGCCGATCCCACTCGAGGTAGGTCAGCGCCCGCCTCGAATCGCGCGTCCCGAGCTTGTGGGGATTCAGCCGGGCGTGGGTGGCGATGGCATCTGAAATCGTCAGCAGGTGGTCCATGGGTTCGTCTCCTCGAAGTGCTCCAGGCCAGGCTGGAATGGGCCTGGGCCACACGGGTATGTACTCTGTATTCAGTATGCGCTATACTGCAGAGCAAGTCAACCCGGGTGTGCGCCCACACATGAATCCCTCGGATCGCATGCGCACACGCACCCGGGAAGGTGAACGACGTGACAGACCCGCTACCCCACCAGGAGGCAACATGAGCTCCCATGCATCGATTTCGGAACATTCCGCGGCCGCGGTCATCGCGCGCTTTCTCAAGCAGCGCGGTGTCGAGCGGGTCTACGCCCTGTGCGGCGGCCACATCATGCCGTTGTGGATGCGCCTCGACGCCGAGGGCATCCGCATCGTCGACGTGCGCGACGAGCGCGCCGCGGTCTACATGGCCCACGCCGAGGCGCAGCTGCGCGGCGGCATCGGCGTGGCGATGGTGACCGCCGGCCCCGGCGTGACCAATGCGATGACCGGCATCGCCAACGCCAATGTCGCACGCGCGCCGGTGCTGGTGCTCTCCGGGACCCCGCCCCGCCCGCAGGAGAACCGCGGCGCCCTGCAGGACATGGTGCACACCGACCTGGTCCGCTCGATCACCCGTTACGCACGCACCGTGCGTCAGCCGGAGCTGGTGCTGCAGGAACTCGACGAAGCGGTGTCGCGCGCGCTGGGCGACGCCGGCGAACCTGGGCCGGTCTACCTCGACTTCCCGGTCGACACGCTGCGTGCCGATGTGCCAGAGGCGCTGCTGCTGCCCGAACACTTCGCGCCCAAGGCCGCGGTGGCGATCCCGCCCGACGCGGCTTCGGTGCAGGCGGCGGTCGAGCTGCTCTGGTCGGCGAAGCGC
>JBFIFF010000078.1:0-7760 GCA_041602955.1 Gammaproteobacteria bacterium
CCCGCAAGGAGTTGCGCTTCGAGCCCGGCAAGAGCGACCGGCGCCGGAAGGTACGCCGCAGGACCGACGGCGACGCCTGGAAGGACCACGACTTCGACTGAACCGGGCGGCGCGCGGTGCCACGCCACCGCGGGTTCGGCCGACAGCCCCGGCTACTTCTTGCCGCCCTTCTTGTCCTTGTCCTTGTCCTTGCCCTTGTCCTAGCTCTTATCCTTACTCTTGTCCTCGTCCTTGCTGCTGTCCTTGCCCTTGTCCCGCTCCTTGTCCTTCTCCTCGTCCTTGCTCTTCTCCTCGTCCTTGCTCTTCTCCTCGTCCTTGCTCTTCTCCTCGTCCTTGCTCTTGTCCTTGTCCCGCTCCTCGTCCTTATCCTCGTCCTTATCCTTATCCTTATCCTTATCCTTATCCTTATCCTTGTCCTTGTCCTTGTCCTTGTCCTTGTCACGCTCCTCGTCCTTGCCCTTTTCGACGTCGTCCTCCTTGCCCTTGCTGCCGTGCTTGTCGCCCTCACCCTGCGAGCGGTCGGTGCGGCTCTCCTGACCCACGCCGGACGGCGGGCCGCCGCGCTCCTCGGGCCGACGCTCGTCCGCCCGCTCGATGCCACGGGTCGCCCCCTCCAGCGACTGCTTGTTGCTGTTGGCATCGCGGCCACCGTGGGACATGCCGAACGCCGTCGTGGAAAGTGCCGCGAACAGCACGCCGATGACCAGGCCGAGAAGACGATTCATGCGATCTCTCCGTTGCACGAGTTGCGTTGTCAAAGGATGGCCCATCCGCGAGACGATGCAAGCGGGCACCGCCCATGGGCAGACCGTCACGCAGCGCCGGACAGGGTGCCTGCGAGCAGGGCATCGACCAGCGCCGGCACACTCCGCGAGGCCGGACCCTCGAAATGGTGGTCGAACACGCCCGCGGCGCTGCGCTCGAGGTTCGCCTCGACGGTGTGCGCACCCGCCGCACGGGCAACGGCGACGAATCCAGCCGCCGGGTAGACCTGCCCCGAGGTGCCGATGGCGACGAACACCGCACACCCGGCCAGGGCCGCCTGGATGCGTTCGAGCTGCAGCGGGATCTCGCCGAACCAGACCACGTGCGGGCGCATGCCGCCAGCCGCTGCGCAGGCGGGGCATCGGGTGGTGATCGCGAGGTCGTCGCGCCAGGCCACCACCGTGCCACAGCCGCCGCAGCGTGCCTTGAGCAGTTCGCCGTGCATGTGCAACGGATCCCGGCTGCCGCCCCGCTCGTGCAGGTCGTCGACGTTCTGCGTGACCAGCAGCAGGTCGGGGTGCGCCCGCTCGAGCCGGGCCAGGGCGCGGTGGGCCGCGTTGGGCCGCACCTCGGCAGCGAGCAGCCGGCGGCGGCGTGCATTGTAGAAGGCGTGCACCCGGCCGGGGTCGCGAGCAAAGGCCTCGGGCGTGGCCACCTCGTCGATGCGCACCCGCGCCCAGAGGCCGTCCGCGTCGCGGAAGGTGTCCAGGCCCGATTCCTGCGAGATCCCCGCGCCGGTCAGCACCACGATCGGGCCGACGCCCATCGCCAAACTCCCCGGTGGTCAGCCGTGCACGTGGCCGTGCGCGATCTCCTCGGCGGTCGCCTCACGCACCGCGGCGACGGTGACGTCGAAGTTGAGCGTCTGCCCGGCGAGCGGGTGGTTGCCGTCCACGGTGACGCCGTTGTCGCTGACGTCGGTGACCGTGACCACCAGCGACCCGTTGTCGCTGCTGGCCTCGAAGCGCATGCCCGGTGCGATCCGCTGGGCGTCGTCGAAGAGTTCGCGCGAGAGCACCTGCACCAGGCCCTCGTCGTACTTGCCGTACGCATCCGCCGGGGCGACCTCGACCTGCAGCGAATCACCGGCCTGCTGCCCCTCCAGCGCCTTCTCGAGCCCGGGGATGAGGTTGTTGGCGCCGTGGAGATAGACGAGCGGATGCCCCGCTTCCGATTGATCGAGCACGGCTCCTTCGACGTCGGTCAGCACGTAGTCGATCGACACGACCCTGTTCTCACATACCTGCATCTCTGCTCCTCTGCTGGGCGGGTGACAGGGTCAGTGTAGAGCCTCCGGCCGGCACGTGCCCCTCGCTCGGACGCACACGCAGGTGCCGGACCGCCACCGCGGCCCGACGGCGCGCCAGGGCGCGGGGGCGTGAGGTTCAGGCCGCGCGGGGGCGGTGCGCCGAGTCGTCCATCGCCGCCAGCAGGTCGCGCTGGCTCAGGATGCCCAGCAAGTCGCCGTCTTCGGAGGTCACCGGCAGGTGACGGATGCCGTGCCTGAGCATCAGGCGGCGCGCCACCTCGATGGTGGCGGTGGGCCGCACGCAGATCAGTTCGCGGGTCATCAGTTCGCCGGCCTTGAGGCTCAGCGCGGCGTGACCATCCATGGCCAGCGCTCGCACCAGGTCGCGCTCGGAGACCAGGCCGCTCAGCACCCCTCCGTCGTCGACGATCAGCAGCGCGCCGATGTTGTGACGCGAGATCATGGCCACCATCCGGGCCAGGGTCTCGTCGCGGGTGGCGCAGACCAGGGACTCGGCGGGGCCGGTCATCAGTTCACTTACCATCATGGCCTTATCCTCCAGCTGGTGTTCGGTGGCGGGCGCACTGTGGCCGTGCGCTTGCCCAGTCCTCACACCGTAGCAGCCCCACTGCCGGCGCACCTATTCAACTTGCTTATCGTAACCATAAGGTCGGGGATACAGCCCCGCTCCACCGATGCGCCCTCTCCTGGCCATCCGGGCGCGGCGGGGGAGGAATCGCGACTCAGCCGGCTCCCTTGACCTTCTCGATCACGCGCACGCCCTCGATCCGGGTGGCCGGGTACTGGCCGCCGGCGTCCTTCTCGAGGTACTTGGTCATGTCCCAGACGGTGAGCAGCGCGGCGCTCACCGCGGTCAGCGCTTCCATCTCGACCCCGGTCTTGTAGACGGTGCTGACGGTGACGGTCGCGGTGACGCCGTCGTCCTCGACCGTCAGGCCGGTCTCGACCCCGGTGATCGGGATCGGGTGGCACAGCGGCAGGATGCGCGGGGTCTCCTTGACCGCCTGGATCGCGGCGACGCGGGCGGTGGCGACAGGATCGCCCTTCTTGGTGGTCCCGGCACGGATCCCGGCCACCGTGCCCGGCTGCAGCAGCAACCGTCCCTGTGCCGTCGCCGTGCGCAGCACCTCGGGCTTGCGCCCGACCTCGACCATTTCCGCCACGGGCTCCTCCTCGTCCGCTACCGGGTCAACCCGGCGTGTTGCGCTCGACCCACCGCGACCGGTCATCGAGCTGCTCCTTCTTCCAGAACGGCGCGCGGTGCTTGAGTTCCTCGATCAGGAAGCGGCACGCCTCGAGCGCCGCGTTGCGGTGCGCCGACCAGGCCGCGACCAGCACGATCGGATCGGTCGGCGCCATCGCGCCGACACGGTGGATCACCAGCGCATCGGCCAGCTGCCAGCGCTCGACCGCCTCGGCACGGAGCTTCTCCAGCGCCCGCTCGGTCATCCCGGGGTAGTGCTCGAGCTCCATGGCGGTGACCGTCTCGCCTTCGTTGAGGTCGCGCATGAAGCCGACGAAGGTCGCCGCGGCGCCGATCCGGGTCGCTTCCCCCACCGGGGTGTAGGCGGCCAGCTCGGCGTAGGGGTCGAACGGCTCGGCGGTGATGCGCACGCTCACGCGCCACCCCCGGTGACCGGCGGGAAGAAGGCGACCTCGTCGCCGTCGGCCACCGGTTGGTCGGCCTGGGCGTAGTCCATGTTGACCGCCATCAGCACCTGGCCGGCGAGCGGCTGGTCGGGCGCGACGCGCGCCCAGACGTCGGCCACCGTCGTGATGCCGTCGGCGGGCAGCTCCAGGCCGTCGTGGCCGAGGCGCTCACGCAGGCTGGCGAAGATCTTCACCCGGATGCTCATGCGGAAACTCCAGCTGTCTGAGCGGAATTGTAGCCGGGCCGGCGCACTTCGCGTCCAGCCGCCAGGCTGCGCGGCATCCGCCCGAGGCGCTAGACTAGCCGCCGCCATGCGTCACGCCGCCCCGAACCCCGCTTGCCGCCGTGCTCCGGCCTCCGGAGGCGCGCGGTGAGCTCCGGTGTGCCCGGCGGGGTGACCGGGCTGGTGCTGGCCGGCGGCCAGGCCCGGCGCATGGGTGGCGGCGACAAGGGACTGCTCGACCTGTGCGGCCGGCCGATGGTCGCCCATGCCCTCGAGGCTCTCGCGCCCCAGGTCGACGCCCTGCTGGTCAACGCCAATCGCCACCTGGAACACTACCGCGAGATCGCTGACCCCTACGGGGCCACGGTGGTCAGCGACGCCCTGGCCGACTTCCAGGGCCCGCTGGCCGGTATCGCGCGCGGTCTCGCCGCCTGCACCACCGAGTGGCTGGTCTGCGTGCCGTGCGACAGCCCGCTGCTCTCCGGCGACCTGGTCTCGCGGCTCGACGCGGCGCGACGCACTGACGACGCCGAACTCGCCGTCGCCTTCTGCGGGCGGCTGCAGCCGGTGTTCGCGCTGCTGCCGCGCACCCTGCTGCCGAGCCTCGAGGCCTACCTCGCCGTGGGCGAGCGCAAGATCGACCGCTGGTATGATCGCCATCGCGTCGTCGAGGCCGATTTCGCCGACCGGCCCGAGCAGTTCCTCAACGTCAACACCCCGGAAGACCACGCCGCGCTGGAGCGCCGCATGGTCGGGATGGAGCACCGCCCATGACCCGCACCCCGCCGACCCTCGGCCTCGTCGCCTACAGCGGCACCGGCAAGACCACGCTCCTGACCCGGGTGATCCCGCTGCTGCGCGAGGCGGGCCTGCGCGTGGCGCTGATCAAGCACGCCCACCACCAGTTCGACATCGACACCCCGGGCAAGGACAGCTACCGGCTGCGCCAGGCCGGTGCCGAACACGTCATGATCGCCTCGCGCGGGCGCTGGGTGTGGATGGCCGAGACCCCGGGCCAGGACGAGGCGCGGCTCGCCGACCTGCTCGACCGCCTCGGCGACCTCGACGTCGACCTGATCCTGATCGAGGGTTTCAAGCACGAGCGCTACCCGAAGATCGAGCTGCGCCGGCACGAGCTCGACAACCCGCGCCTCTACCCCGAGGACCCCGACATCATCGCCGTCGCCTGCGACGGCCCGCTCGATCCGCCGACCCGCCTGCCCCTGCTCGATCTCAACGACCCGCAGGCCATCGCCGACTTCATCGTCGCGCGCGTCGGCACCGCCCCTGGATCCCAGCCGGAGGCCGTGGCATGACCCTCACCAAGATCGACCCGCACGACTGCAACGTACCGAGTGACGGCAAGAAGCTGCTCAGCGTCGACGAGGCCCTGGCGCGCATCAACCTGCTGACCGAGCCGCTCGCGGGCGAGGAGCGGGTCGCGATCCGCGCCGCGCTCGGCCGGGTGCTGGCACGCGACGTCGCGGCCGCCGTCGACGTGCCGCCCTACACCAACTCGGCGATGGACGGTTACGCGCTGCGCGGTGCCGACCTCGAGAGCGCGTCCCGCGACGGCCTCGAGTTGGTCGGCGACGCCTTCGCCGGCCATCCGTTCACCGGCACCGTGGCACCCGGAGAATGCGTGCGCATCATGACCGGGGCGATGATGCCCGACGGCACCGACACCGTGGCGATGCAGGAGGCGACCACCGTCGACGGCGGCAGGGTCCGCGTCGCACCCGGTGGCAAGCCCGGCATGAACGTCCGCGGCGCCGGCGAGGACCTGCGCGCCGGCGGGATCGCCCTGGCGGCAGGCACGCGGCTCAAGCCGGTCGACCTCGGCCTGCTCGCCTCGGTCGGCCTCGCCGAGGTGCCGGTCCGTCGCCGCGTGCGGGTCGCCTTCTTCTCCACCGGAGACGAGCTCTGCTCCATCGGCGAACCGCTGCGCGCAGGCTGCCTGTACGACTCCAACCGCTACACCCTGTTCGGCATGCTGACCCGCTTCGGCGCCGAGGTGATCGACCTCGGCGTGGTGCGCGACACCCGCGAGGCGATCGAGCAGGCCTTCCGCGACGCCGCGGCGATGGCCGACGTGGTCATCACCTCGGGCGGGGTGTCGGTCGGCGAGGCCGACTTCGTCAAGGAGACCCTCGACCGCCTCGGCGGCATCGACTTCTGGCGCATCGCCATGAAACCGGGCAAGCCGCTCGCCTTCGGCCGCCTCGACGGCGGCGCCTACTTCTTCGGCCTGCCGGGCAACCCGGTCTCGGTGATGGTCACCTTCTACCAGTTCGTGCGCCCGGCACTGCGCCGGCTGGCCGGCGAGCCGGCCAAGCCCGAGCTGTGGCTGCGCGCGCCGTGCCTGTCCAGGCTCAAGAAGGGCAAGGGGCGCACCGAGTTCCAGCGCGGGGTGCTGGTCACCGGCCCCGACGGCCAGCTCGCCGTCGACACCACGGGGTCCCAGGGCTCGGGCATCCTGCGCTCGATGAGCGTCGCCGACTGCTTCATCCGGCTGCCGGAAGAGTGCGGCGACGTCGAGCCGGGCACGCTGGTCGACGTGCAGCCGTTCGAGGGCGTCGTATGAGCGCCATCGAACATATAATTTACTTAAGTATTAAAAGATAAAATACTGTTCTAATTAAGAACGCCAGGGACCGTCAGCCCGAAGACCGGGATCGGGGCCTGGAACTGCTCGCCGTTTTCCGCGTGCATGGTGTAGTGGCCCTGCATGGTCCCCACCGGGGTGCGCAGCACCGCTCCGCTGGTGTACTCGAACACCTCGCCGGGGGCGAGTGTCGGCTGGTGCCCGATCACCCCCTCGCCGTCGACGACCTCCTCGTGACCGTCGGCGTCGGTGATCAGCCAGTGACGGCGCTGCAGCGTGGCCGTGACCTCGCCGACGTTGCGGATGGTGATGGTGTAGGCGAAGGCGTAGCTGGGCTCGGCGGGGTCGGACTGCTCCGGCAGGTAGCGGACCTGGGTGGCGATGTCGAAACGGTGGCGTACCATCGGAGGTCAGGCGCCCGACGCCACGCCGGCTTGCCCGCGCTCGGCGTCGCTCCAGCGGCAGAAGGGATGTTCGACCAGCGAGACGTTGTAGTAGCGGGGGTCGTCGGTCACCTCCGCGCCGAGCCAGGCCGGGGTTGCGAAGGCTTCCTCGGCGTTGGCCAGTTCGATCTCGGCGACCACCAGCCCGGCGTTGTCGCCGGCGAACACGTCGATCTCCCACAGGTGGCCGGCGTGGCGCACGCGGTAGCGGGTCTTCTCGATCAGCGGCCCCCGGCAGAGTTCGTCGAGCAGCAGGGTCGCGTCGGCCGCGGGAATCGGGTACTCGAACTCGCGCCGCACCGCGCCGACCGTGGCCCCCTTGATGTTGAGCTGCGCCTCGTCGCCCGCCAGGCGCACGCGCACCGACCCCCACGTGCCGCCGGCCAGGTAGCCCTGACGCATCGCTTCGCCGGGCCCGGCGGCCTGCCGCCAGGCCGGGTCCGCGACCAGGAACTTGCGCTCGATCTCGTAGCCCATTTCCACCCTCTCCTGCCCCGTCATCTTAGGCAATGGCATCCGGATTGGGTATGCGCGGCCCGCGCCGGGTGAAGGGCATGGGGACCACCCTCGCCGGCCTGCTGCTGCCTGCGCTGCTCGGCTACGGGCTGCTGGTCGGCTGGGTCTACGTGACGCAGGACCGCCTGCTCTATTGCCCGACGCGCACGCTCGACGCCGACCCGGGCTGGGTCGGGCTGGCCTACGAGGAGGCCTGGCTGACCACCGCCGACGAGGTGCGCCTGCACGCCTGGTACCTGCCCCACCCGAACCCGCGCGGCGCGCTGCTGTTCCTGCACGGCAACGCC
>JBFIFF010000079.1:0-7757 GCA_041602955.1 Gammaproteobacteria bacterium
ACAGGCTGCGGTGCCATCGCGCTGGCGCTGGCCAGTGAGCGACCCGGGCTGCGGCTGCTCGCCACCGACCGCGACCCCGCGGCACTGGGTGTGGCACGCGCCAATGCCGCGCGACTCGGGCTCGACAAGGTCGCCTTCGCCGTCGCCGACTGGTGCGCACCGCTGCCGACCGCGGGCCTCGCCGCACTGGTCAGCAACCCGCCCTACGTCGCGCCGGGCGACCCGCACCTTGAGGCGGGCGACCTGCGCTTCGAGCCACGCGCGGCGCTGGTCGCGGACGAGGCCGGACTCGCCGACCTGCGCACCATCGCCGTCGGCGCGCGGCGCTGCCTGGCACCGGGTGGGCACCTGCTGCTCGAGCACGGCCACGACCAGTCCGCCGCGGTGACCGTGCTGCTCGCGGAGGCCGGCTTCCGCGACGTGGTCGACCACCGCGACCACGCCGGGGTGCCACGCGTCATCACCGCGCGCGCACCCTGACCCGCGCCCGCTTGCCGCCCCCCGGCCGCCCCGCTACCCTGCCGCCGATGGACCTCGAAGACGAACAGCTGCTGCGCTACAGCCGGCAGATCATGCTGCCGCAGGTCGATGCCGCCGGGCAGATGCGTCTGCTCGGTTCGTCCGTGCTGGTGGTCGGTCTCGGCGGCCTCGGCGCCCCGGTGGCGATGTACCTCGCGGCGGCGGGGGTCGGCACCCTGGTGGTGGTCGACGACGACGCGGTCGACCTGAGCAACCTGCAGCGCCAGATCATCCACACCACCGCCGACGTCGGCCGGCCCAAGGTCGACTCGGCGCGCGACGCGCTGCTGGCACTCAATCCCGACCTGAAGATCACCACGGTCGAGGCGCGCCTGGAGGGCGCCCTGCTGCGCGAGCTGGTCGACGGGGCCGATGTCGTGGTCGACGCGTGCGACAACTTCGCCACCCGCTTCGCGATCAACGAGGCGTGCTTCGCCAGCGGCACGCCGCTGGTCTCGGGCGCCGCGATCCGCTTCGAGGGCCAGGTCGCGGTGTTCGACCCGCGCGACGACGCCAGCCCCTGCTACCGTTGCCTCTACCGCGATGCGGGCGAACTGGAGGAGACCTGCACCCAGTCGGGGGTGTTCACCCCGGTGGTCGGCGTGATCGGCAGCCTGCAGGCGACCGAGGCGCTGAAGCTCCTGGCCGGGGTCGGCGAGACGCTGACCGGGCGGCTGCTGCTGCTCGATGCCGAGACCATGCAGACGCGCACCATCCGCCTGCCCCGCGACCCGAAGTGCCCGGTGTGCAACCGCCACCGCACCCCCATGCCGGCGCGGCCGACCCCGTGAACGAGGTGCCGTTCGCCCTGCCCCGGACCGCGGTCAACCGCCTGCTCGCCGCGGCGCAGGCGCGCCCTGGCGAGGAGGTGTGCGGGTTCGTCGTGCGCCGCGGCGACGGCTGCGCGGTGTGCCCGGTGACCAACATTGCCAGCGACCCCGTGCGGCGCTTCGAGATGGACCCGGCCGGCATGATCGAGGCGTTCCGCCACGCCCGGGACGACGGCGAGGAGATCCTGGCGATCTACCACTCCCACCCCTCCGGGCCACCCCGGCCCTCGGCGCTCGACCAGGAACTCGCCCACTACCCCGACCTGCCCTACCTGGTGATCTCGCTCGGCACGCGCGGCGTGCTCGAGCTGCGCGCCTTCCACCTCGACCGCAACGGCTGCCGCGAGCGGCCCCTGGTGCTCGACGACACCTAGGGCCCGCCGCCCCCGCCGATCAAGCCGAGGAACCCGCCGGCGAGGAGCAGGCCGAGGAGGCCGGCGACGGCGAACAGGATCTTTGCCAGGCGCGGGTCCCCCGGGCGGACCAGGATGCCGGCGGCGACCAGCAGCAGCGCGGCGGCGAAGACGATGGCCAGCAGGCGCACGTCCTAACCCCCCGCCTGCTCGACGAATGCCCGCACGTCGGGCAGCAGGTCACGGAAATCGGCCTCCAGGGCACGGTAGTCCCGCGCCAGCTCGACGTGGCCGGAGGCGAGCGGGTTGGCGCGTGTCAGGCGCCAGGAGAGGCCGCGTAACGCCCGGCGCACCCCGTCGGCGTCGCCGTAGCTGCCCAGCCAGTCGTCACGCGCCATCGCCCGGGTCACCCACAGTGCGCGCGGGGGCAGCAGCGCGGCGTGGCGAGCGAACGCGCGGTAGGCCCGGTCGGCGAACCGGGCGAGCGGCTCGTCGGCATGCTCGGCCCAGTCGCGGGCCAGGAAGTGGTCGTGGAACAGGTCGAGCAGGATGCCGGCGTAGCGACGGAAGCGCGGCGCGAAGCGGGCGCGGCCGCGCATCGTCACCGGGTGGCGGTCGACGAAGCCATCGATGCGCCGGTGCAGATCGATCGCGGCCAGCACCTCGGGGGGGTAGCGGCCGGTTGCGAGGGGTCCCTTGACGAAGTCCCCGAGCAGACCGCCGACCAGGGCCTCCGACGAGCCGGCCGAGAGGTAGAGGTGGGCGAGGTAGTTCATGGTGCCATCGCAGGCACTGAGTATAGCGGTGCGCGGCGTGGCCATGCTGCGGCAGATGGCCGAGCCGGCGGGCACCGCGCCGGTCTCAGGTGACGGCGAAGCGGCGCCGGTAGTGACGCAACAGCACGAGCAGAAACGGCCACAGCAGCATGCCGAAGACAGACGGCAGGAAGTAGACCAGCATCGCGTCGGGCGCTCGGCCGGTGATGCCGAGGACCCACAGGCAGGTGAGCTGGCTGAGCAACAGCAACAGGAACACCACCCCGGCCTGCTGCCACCCCGGGAAGAGGCGGATGCGCTGATGCAGCTTGACCATGACGTAGGCCGCGAGGGCGAAGCCCAGGCCGTGTTCACCGAGCAGCCCCCCGGTCAGCACGTCGACCGCCAGCCCGGTGAGCCAGCTGATGCCAACCCCCACCCGGGCAGGCAGCGCCAGGCACCAGTAGGCCAGCACCAGCAGCGTCCACTCCGGGCGTGCCAGCTCGGCCCAGCCCGGCAGCGGTGCGATGGTCAGCAGCAGCGCGACCAGCACGCTGAGCACGATCGCCCAGCCGCCACGATGGCGCGCGAGGGTCATCGCTCCCCTCCCGCCACCTCGCCATCCACCGTCGGTTCGATCTCGCGCGCGCGCACCAGCAGCACCTCGAGGCTGCGGTCGAGCTTGACGCTGGGCGTCGCAACCACCGTCGCAAACGGGCGCCCCGGGTCCTGCTCGACCTGGGTGATCACACCCACCGGATAGCCTCGCGGGAAGCGCCCGCCGAGTCCCGAGGTCACCAGCAGGTCGCCGACCTCGATGTCGGCGTCGTTGGGGATGTGCGGCAGGGCCAGCCGGTTGGCGGTTCCCGTGCCACGGGCGACGGTGCGCATGCCGGTGCGGTTGACCTGCACCGGCAGGGCGTGGCTCGGGTCGGTGATCAGGATCGCCGTGGCGTTGAGCGCGCCGAGGTGTAGGATCTGACCCATCACCCCCTCGGCGGCGAGGAGAGGCTGCTCCAGGCGCACGCCGTCGACCAGCCCCTTGTTGACCACCACCTGGTGACGGTACGGATCGACGTCGACCGCGACCAGTTCGGCGACCAGCACCTCCTCGGGGATGCGTTGCGACGCACCGAGCAGCCGGCGCAGGCGCGCGTTCTCCTCGACCAGCGCGGCCTGGCGTTGCAGGCTGGCCTGCTGCTCCAGGCGCCAGGCGTGCAGCTGCCCGTTCTCCTCCAGGAGACGCTGGCGCGAGGCGAAGGCCTCGCCGGCCCAGCCGCTCAGTTCGACCGGGAGGTTGACCAGCGACTGCAGCGGCGACAGCGCGGTGGCCAGCACCGTGCGCACCGTCTCGAGGTAGTGGAAGCGGTGGTCGAGGGTCATCAGCACCACCGAGGCGAGCACCAGCACGGCCAGCCGGGCGGTGAGCGAGGGCCGCCTGAGGAAGAGCTGCTTAATGGTCTTGCCCCGTGGCGCCGGAGGGCAGGCGGGCGGGTCCCGTCACGCGGACGCGGCGCCGGCGGTCACTCCAGTGCGAAGATGTCGCCGCCGCGGGCGTCGATCATCTCCAGTGCCTTGCCGCCGCCCACCGCGACGCAGGTCAGCGGGTCGTCGGCGATGACCACCGGCAGGCCGGTCTCCTCCATCAGCAGCCGGTCGAGATCGCGCAGCAACGCGCCGCCGCCGGTGAGCACGATGCCGCGCTCGGCGACGTCGGCACCGAGTTCGGGTGGGGTCTGCTCGAGGGCGGTCTTGACCGCGCCGACGATGCCGGAGAGCGGCTCCTGCAGCGCCTCGAGGATCTCGTTGCTGTTGAGCATGAAGCTGCGCGGGATGCCCTCGGCCAGGTTGCGCCCCTTGACCTCGATCTCGAGCACCTCGTTGCCCGGGTAGGCCGAGCCGATGGCGTGCTTGATGCGCTCGGCGGTGGCCTCGCCGATCAGGGTGCCGTAGTTGCGCCGCACGTAGTTGACGATCGCCTCGTCGAAGCGGTCGCCGCCGATACGCACCGATGACGAGTAGACGATGCCGGACAGCGAGATGACCGCGACCTCGGAGGTGCCGCCACCGATGTCGATGACCATCGAGCCCTGCGCCTCGTCGACCGGCAGGCCCGCGCCGATCGCCGCGGCCATCGGCTCCTCGATCAGGTAGACCTCGCGCGCGCCGGCACCGGCCGCCGACTCCTTGATCGCGCGCCGCTCGACCTGGGTCGAGCCGCACGGCACGCAGATCAGCACGCGCGGGCTCGGCCGCAGCACCCGGCTCTCGTGGACCCGGTTGATGAAGTACTGCAGCATCTTCTCGGTGACGGTGAAGTCGGCGATGACGCCGTCCTTGAGCGGCCGGATGGCGGTGATGTTGCCCGGGGTGCGGCCGAGCATGCGCTTGGCCTCGAGGCCGACCGCGGCGATGGTCTTGCCCCGACCGCCGCTGCCACCGCTGCGGATCGCGACCACCGACGGCTCGTTGAGCACCACGCCCTTGCCGCGGACGTAGATCAGCGTGTTGGCGGTGCCGAGGTCGATCGAGAGGTCGTTGGAAAACAGACCGCGTAGGATCTTGAACATGGTCTTGGAGGGGGCTTTCCGGGCGAGTGAAGACGGGTAATCTAGCAACGGGCGGGGCTTTGGGCAAGCAACCAACTGTGATACGTTGCCGCTCTTTGCCGCGCCCCGTCGCCCGGAGTTTCGCATGGCCCTCGCGCGTGCCGACATCGAGAACATCGCCCACCTCGCCCGGCTCGAACTCGACGAGGCCGACGTGGCGACCTACGCCCGCCACCTGTCGGACATCCTCGCCTTCGTCGAGCAACTCGACGCCGCCGACACGACCGGCGTGACGCCGATGGCCCATCCGCTCGACGCGGTGCAGCGGCTGCGCGCCGACGAGGTGACCGAGACCGACCAGCGTGAGCGCTTCCAGGCCGTCGCCCCGGCGGTCGAGGACGGCCTCTACCTGGTCCCGAAGGTGATCGAGTGACCGTGGCGGGCCAGCCCATGGAGATCGTCGACGCCACCCTCGCCGAACTCGCCGCCGCGCTGCGCGAGCGCACGCTGTCGAGCGAGGAGCTGACCCGGACCTACCTCGAGCGCATCGCGCGCCTCGACCCGGAGCTCAACAGCTACGTCACCGTAACCGGTGAGCTGGCGCTGGCGCAGGCGCGCGCGGCCGACGCCGTCCTGGCCCGCGGCACGGGCGGCCCGCTGACCGGCATCCCGCTGGCGCACAAGGACATTTTCTGCACCGACGGCGTACCCACCACCTGCGGCTCGCGCATGCTGGCCGACTTCCCCGCGCCCTACGACGCCACCGTCGTGGCCCGGCTGCGCGAGGCCGGTGCGGTGCTGCTCGGCAAGACCAACATGGACGAGTTCGCCATGGGTTCGTCGAACGAGACCAGCCACTTCGGCCCGGTGCGCAACCCGTGGGACCGCGAGCGGGTTCCCGGAGGCTCGTCCGGCGGTTCGGCCGCCGCGGTCGCGGCCGGGCTGTGTGCCGCGGCGACCGGTACCGACACCGGCGGGTCGATCCGCCAGCCGGCGGCGCTGTGTGGCATCACCGGCCTGAAGCCGACCTACGGCCGGGTGTCGCGCTACGGCATGATCGCCTTCGCCTCGAGCCTGGACCAGGGCGGTGTGCTCACGCGCAGCGCCGAGGATGCGGCGCTGTTGCTCGGCGCCATGGCCGGCTTCGACCCGCGCGACTCGACCAGCGTCGAGGCGCCAGTGCCCGACTACGTCGCAACCCTCGGCGACGACCTCGCCGGCCTGCGCATCGGCCTGCCGCGCGAGTACTTCGGCGACGGCGTCGACCCGGGCGTCGCCGCGGCCATCGATGCCGCGCTCGCCGAGCTGCGCACGCTCGGCGCCGAGACCGTCGAGATCAGCCTGCCCAACAGTCACCTCGCGGTGCCGACCTACTACGTCATCGCCCCCGCCGAGTGCTCGGCCAACCTCGCACGCTTCGACGGTGTGCGCTACGGTCACCGCTGCGCCGATCCCCGCGACCTCGACGACCTCTACAAGCGCAGCCGCAGCGAAGGTTTCGGACCCGAGGTCAAGCGGCGCATCATGATCGGCACCTACGCGCTCTCAGCAGGCTACTACGACGCCTACTACCTCAAGGCGCAGCGCGTGCGCCGGCTGATCGGCGACGACTTCCGCAAGGCCTTCGAGTCCGTCGACGTCATCGCCGGGCCGACCGCGCCGACCCCCGCCTTCCGCCTCGGTGAACGCGTCGACGACCCGATCACGATGTACCTCTCCGACATCTTCACCATCGCCGCCAACCTGGCCGGGCTGCCGGGACTGTCGCTGCCGGTCGGCTTCGCCGGCGGCCTGCCGGTCGGCCTGCAGCTGCTCGGCAATCACTTCGCCGAGGACCGCCTGCTCAACGTCGGCCACCGCTACCAGCAGGCCACCGACTGGCACCGCCGCAGGCCGCCCGGCTGCGCTTGAGCAGGGAGACGACGATGGATTGGGAAGTGGTCATCGGGCTCGAGATCCATGCCCAGCTGGCGACCCGCTCGAAGATCTTCTCCGGCGCCGCGACCGCCTACGGCGCCGCGCCCAACACCCAGGCGTGCGCCGTCGACCTCGGCCTGCCGGGCGTGCTGCCGGTGCTCAACGGCGAGGCGGTGCGCATGGCCGTGGTGTTCGGCCTGGCGGTCGATGCGACGATCAGCCGCCGCTCGGTCTTCGCGCGCAAGAACTACTTCTACCCGGACCTGCCCAAGGGCTACCAGATCAGCCAGTACGAACTGCCGATCGTCGCGCACGGCCACCTCGACATCGTTCTCGATGACGGCACCCGCAAGCGCGTCGGCATCACCCGCGCCCACCTCGAGGAGGACGCCGGCAAGTCGCTGCACGAGGACTTCCACGGCATGACCGGCATCGACCTCAACCGCGCCGGCACACCGCTGCTCGAGATCGTCTCCGAACCCGACCTGCGCTCGGCGGCCGAGGCGGTCGCCTACATGAAGGCGGTGCACGCGCTGGTGCGCCACCTCGGCATCTGCGACGGCAACATGCAGGAGGGGTCGTTCCGCTGCGACGCCAACGTCTCGCTGCGCAGGCCGGGTGCGCACGCATACGGCACCCGCGCCGAGCTCAAGAACCTCAACTCCTTCCGCTTCGTCGAGCGCGCGATCAACTACGAGGTCGAGCGCCAGGCGCGGCTGCTCGAGGCCGGCGGCGAGGTGGTCCAGGAGACCCGCCTCTACGACCCCGACCGCCACGAGACCCGTTCGATGCGCGGCAAGGAGGAGGCGAACGACTACCGCTACTTCCCCGACC